>NZ_JAUBTL010000019.1:29659-111010 GCF_036702475.1 Microcoleus sp. D2_18a_B4 | reverse complement strand
TCTACCCATTCCCCCCCAGATGTCAAGCCGGATTTTGTTAAGAAAGATGTGAGTAAGGCATAGCTTCTTAAGGGGGGGACAAGATGTTCATTGAAATTGTCGGCGGAGGGGCGATATTTAGGGAATAGTTTCAGAATTAGTTTATCTCAAATGATGTCTACTTGACAATTAGGGTGATCGCCCCTTTGGAATAAGTCAAAACGTGCGATCGCTTTTTATATTATTCTACATTCTCAAATTCATCCATTTGCAGTGTCTACTGCAATGCCACCTGTAATCTGGATACATAATCTGCTGAAAGAGATCCCATTTTTTTGATTAATCGCTCTCTATCGATCGCTACTATTTGATAGCAAAGCGCCACTGAATCCTGTGTTAAACCACCTTCACCTGTTGGCAAAATAATTGTCCCTGGTATTTTAGCACGCCGCAGATTACTTGTTACCGGAATTATTACCACCGTCGTAGTAAAGCGGCCTAATGTATCTCGCTGTACAATAATGACTGGTCTAATTCCTGCTTGTTCTGAACCTTTAGAAGGATTCAGATCGGCTAAATAAATATCTCCTAGCCTCAAATTTTATCCTGTTGCTGAAGTTGGGGCAGATAATCACTTAAGACAACTTCTGCAAAAGCTAAATCTTGGGTGGCAAACTCAGCTTTTAGGACCGCAGCTTCCTCATCAGAAATGGCATCCCATTCTTGAAATAATTGCTTTTTACTAACAGGTTTTTGAGTTGGTTTTTGTTTAGTAGCTTGCTGTTTGTCAGCCAGATATTTCGCGATCGCGCGTTCTAGTTCCTGTAACTCGAAAAATTCCAGCATTTCAAGCTGATTAACAATTTGGTTGAGGATTGCCTGTGACATCGGTTTTCACTTTTTGCGCTTGCCTAGTTTATCTATTATACAAATATTAGCTTCCAGTGGGTTATCGTTCGTTGAAGAGATCGAGGGGCGATTCCCTAGGGTAGGGGCTGGGCTTCACGCTCTTTGGGGGTGTGAGTGCGATCGTTCTTTTCAAATAAACTTTACATGGTTCTGCATATCCGATAATTCAAGTACCTCCCAGAGCGAGAGCGCCTTTTTCTATCTGCCACAGTCAAGAGCGATTCCCTACGGGATAGCTTCGCTTCACGCATTTTTGTAATAAAATACGATACAGTAGAAGTATTGTCCAACCCTGGCCCCATCCGAGGTAACAATGCAAATCACCTTGAGCCAAGAGCAAACCCAAGTCCTTGAAGCTTTAGTAAAGCACGGTCAATATCCCTCCCTTGAAGAAGCAATTAACACAGCCTTGCTGTTATTAATCGATGATGTTACTTTATCCGATGACGGCAACAGCCCAAACTATTTAGCGTGGGTACAAGAAACTGGGAAGAAAATCGATATAGCACGAGAACAAGCACAACGGGGTGAGTTGCTCAATCCAGACGATGTATTAGCTCAACTTAGAGATAAAGTGAAAAAAGCCAGAGAATTAAGAGCATGAATCGCTTGCTTATTACGATCGAAGCGAGTCGAGATTTATCCGAAATTTCCGATTACTTTTTGGCGCAAAGCGTGGATGCAGGAGAGCGCTTTGTGGAAAAATTTGGTAAAAAATGTCAGCAGATTGCACAGTTTCCATATTGGGGGCGATCGTATTCACAATTTTCTCCCAGTTGACGTGGTGTGCCATTGATGGGATACATCATTTTTTATTAAATAGTTGGTGATGGTATTGAGATTTGGCGCGTTATTAGTGGTGATCGTAACTTGCAGGATGTTTTCAATACTGATTGAGTAAAAGCAATGCCCTCGCTCTTGTGTCTGGGAAGGTCGATCGCTCTTTTTGGCATAGAAAGGTCGATCGCTCTTTTGGGAATGGAAAGGGATATTGAAAAATACTTAAACTACCTGATTGCCAATCAAGATTTGTTCCAGCAGACAACATCCACAATTTGCGGGATGGTAGCAATCGCACAGGTGGAATTGAACCGGGAGCAGCAAGAGAGGGAATGTTAGCGCGATCCAGAACAAATGGAAATCGGCAGGAAGAAGGAAGACAAAGAGAAAAAGCGATCTCGCCAACTTGAGAATATCATATTTTTGTCGGAACTGCGATACTGGGTATCCTACCGCTGGCGAGAAAAATATCCCCCAGAATCCTGCCACTGACAAGAAAAATATTGCCCAGGTAAAGCGGTGCGTGAGAGTCAATAGTAAAGGGCTGCGGTGCAATGATTTTTCACCGTCACCCACCCTACGACTGATACAAAACATTGTATTCGTAGGGAAACGGCATTGCCCTGTCCTTTAGCAAAACCGAACGGGAATACAATTAATCAAACAAAAAACCGGGTTTCTGATCAAACCCGGCCACCATGAACAAAAGCAATATTAACACTGCTCAAACCTCAATTCTTTAATAACTTCATCCCCATTTTCACTTTGTCCAAAATCGTCTTTTGCGAGACACAGGTAATCAGACAAAGCTTGCCGCAATTCAAAGTATCGCGACGGACTTCCTGAGCTTTTTGGCCGTACCAAATCTCGCGGGCGCTGGCGTCTTTCACATTACCAATTACCGGAAACTCATCGCACAATTTCACATCGCCGCGCGTATCAATCCAGTAATTTCGCAGTCCAACGCGACAAGGACGAGCTGAATCTGGAGCTTTTTCTTCCGCAAAGTGAGGAATCATCAATCGCAACACTTCATCGCTGTTCATAATGGGAGCGCCGTTGTTTTTCATTTCAATTAGCCGCTCGATTACTTGGGAAAATTCCTCCATGTCTTCTTTTTCAATCCACAATTCCTCGTATGTTTCTGGCGTCCAGCGGTTGACCGGTTGGAAGTTCACCGTCGTCGCCCCAATTCCCTGAGCCCAGGTAACTATTTCCGGGAGGTGGCGGAAATTGAGTCGGTTCATTGTCGGTTTGACGTTGATCGGAAACAAGACGTTCTGTTTTTCTTGTTCTTCGCGCAGATAGCCGATTCCTTTAGAAAGCCGATCGAACAATCCGGGTTGACCCCGCAAATAATCGTGCAGTTCTGCGTTCGGCCCGTCAACGGACATATTCACATTAAAAGGACGAGCAGCGACAGTTTTGGCTGCGTTTTCCCTGGTCATGCAATAGCCGTTGGTGGTGACGCCGGCGTGAATGCCATTTTTATTCGCAAAGGCCAGCAAGTCTAGAAAACCTTTTTTAATATAAGGTTCGCCGCCGCTAAAGTTGATTGAAAATTCGCCCACAAATTCTTTGACGCTCAAGAGGGCATTTTGCCATTCTTCGATCGTCATTTCGTCTTTATATTCTTTGAGTCGCCAATACTCGCACTGGCGGCATTTAACATTGCAGCGCTCGTTGACAATCCCGTAAAAAGTGACAGGGCTTGTCACGTCGTATCCTGTATTGATCCGCAGCGATTCGGCTACTGCACTCTTGGTGTGCTTGACGCCCAGTCTCGATAATGTTAAAGCATCCATGTCTTTTTTTCCTTACGTGTTGTTAGCTAGGTCAATTCCTCGATCCCTCTTTTATGCGTATAATTACGCATTCCTGATTACGTATTCCTTTTGAGTACGTATGCCCCATCCTAAGTGTTCGGTTTGGGTATGGCTAGAGGTTTTTGAAATATTTATAATATTAAGACTTGTAACATATTAGTATTTCCAATCTATCAAGCGAGGCTTTGTGTGAAGACATGAATTCGGCTTAATAATTGCCACAATATATGGGCTTAAGATTGACTTTAATTAATAATTGTAATTTCTCTTTAAAATTGGTTAAATAACTTAATACAGTTGGTCAGTAAAACTACGTAGGTAAGCGGTATCAATAATTTATTGTTATAGTGAAATGAGCAGCCAGTACAGCAGTTAACTTCACACAAGCTTTACAATAGGGGAATTTAAGTATTTACACGGCAAAAAATGGCTATAAACATGGGACGATATTTGCACGTACTGAAATTGTTCTGGGGTGCGGCGATCGCAGCGGAACTAGAATACCGAATCAACTTTGTCCTCGCGGCCATCAGCAGCCTCGGAAATCTTACTGGCAGCTTGTTTGGGCTGTTTTTGTTCTACCGTACCGGTTACACGTTTTCGGGGTGGAAATGGGAAGAGGCTTTAGTTGTACTCGGTATTTTCACGATTTTGCAGGGGTTTTCGTCAACGTTTCTAGCACCTAATCTCAGCCGTATTGTCGATCGAGTCCAGCAAGGTACTCTCGATTTCGTACTCCTCAAACCCATCAGTTCCCAATTTTGGCTATCTGCAAACACAGTTTCGCCTTGGGGAATCCCAGATTTAATCTTCGGCACCGTATTGCTGCTGTATGCTGCCAACAAATTGGGAGTAGCAATCGGCAACTATTTTTTAACAGCAATACCGCTGTTATTCGGAACTATTACTCTTTACAGTATATGGTTTATGTTAGGGGCCACCAGCATTTGGTTTGTCAAAATTTACAATGTTACCGAAGTCCTCAAAGGATTGTTAGAAGCGGGTAGATTTCCAATGGCAGCTTATCCAGCAGCTTATCGATTTTTCTTCACTTTCGTAGTTCCCGTTGCCTTCTTGACGACTGTGCCTGCAGAGGCCATGCTGGGGAGAGGTGAAATCGTTTGGATCGCAGGGGCGGGAATATTGGCGATCGGGCTGTTATTTTTCTCCCGCTACTTCTGGCAATTTGCACTCCGCTTTTACACCAGCGCTTCCAGCTAGTTAAGTAGGTATAGCCTTTCGAGCTCTCATATGAGGTACTATGCGGCATAGGGCATAGGGCATAGGGCATAGGGCATAGGGCATAGGGCATACCTCACTTTTTTGAGAACCGCTATAGGTAAGCTGCTGCGGATCGAGATTGTCTATTATGTTTGAGAGGGAGAGGATTTGACACGTGGGGAATAGGGAATCGAAATATACATTTTCAAGGCAAAACAGCTTATCTAAAAAATATTTGTTTCAATTTACTTAGATAGTTAAATAAATGTAAGATTTCAACCTATCCTTGAAATGTAAACTGGAAATAAACCACGCAAACGAAGGGAAACCAATGAAAAGAAAAAAACTGGGTAACAGTAATTTTACTATCAGCGCGATCGGTCTTGGAGGTATGCCAATGTCCTTAAGCGGCCGGCCGCCCGAAGATCAATCAATTGCGGTAATTCACCGCGCCCTCGATTTGGGTGTCACCCTAATTGACACCGCAGATTCCTACTGCCAAGATGAATCCGACAAACACCACAATGAACAACTGATTGCCAAAGCTTTGGAACAGTACACCGGAGATACTCGGGCCGTTACTGTCGCCACTAAAGGTGGCTTAATGCGGCCTCAAGGTGCATGGACGCGCAACGGCAATCCCCACCATTTGCGCCAGACAATTCGCGAAAGTTTTGAAGCGTTGGGCGGCAAGGAACCGATCGACCTTTGGCAGTACCACTCGCCCGATCCCGCTTATACCATCGAAGCAGCCCTAGCACCCGCAAAAGAAGCAGTAGAAGCAGGAATGATTCGATTTATTGGAGTTTCCAACTTTTCTGTAGAGCAGATCAAACGTGCCCGCGATACAGTAGAAGTTGTCTCCGTGCAGAATCAGTACAATCCGTGGCACAGACAGCCGGAATCAGACGGGGTTCTGGAATATTGCGAAACCGAAAAACTGACATTTTTTCCTTGGAGTCCTTTGGGAGGAAGCCGCCGCGCCACCAGCTTGCAAGATATGCCCGCGATCGCCAAATTAGCAGCAGAAAAAAACGTTTCAGTTTACTGTATAGTATTAGCTTGGTTGATGGCCCAATCGCCTTGCGTCGTTCCGATTCCCGGTGCGACCAAAGTATCGAGTATTGAGGACTCTGTGCAGGCGCTCGAAGTTAAATTGACTGACGAGGAATTGCAACAAATTGCCGTAAGTTAAGTATATAAGGGCCACAAAAACAGTAGAACAGGCAAGATGCCTGTTCCACAAAGAGAACTTAATTGTGGGGTGGGTTGAAAAACCCGCCCCTGAAAGGGGGATTTAATGAGTAAAGTTGACATTTTTTGAGGAATTGGGTTTTATGGAAGCTAATCAAGTGAATGCCGATCGAGACGTAGCAATTGAACATCAAAACGTACCTGTCGCCCATGAAGGACTGCACAACTTTTTATACAGTTCCGAGTCAGAACACAGCGCAGCCGCTGCTATTTCTGAATTAGAAAATGACGGCACGCAAGTAATGTCGATCGATACGTGGCGCGATTTGGCAACTAACGCGAAAGTCGCCGGCGTGTACGCTGTAATGGACACTTCCCGCAACACTCAGTTTATCGGTTATTCGCGAAATATCCTGCTTTCAATCAACGGTCACATCGCCCAAAACGGAGTCGAAAATTGCGCTTTCCTGCGCGTGCAAACTTTCAAATTCCCCAAGCGGGAAGAAATGGAAAGTTTGCGCGATATGTGGATAGCCGAACTCGGCAGCATTCCCCCCGGCAACGGTGCTGAAAGCGAAATGTGGGCGGCTACGGTAGGCCAAGCAGCGCGATCGGCAATGTCTGCTGAGGAACAAAAAGCTTATGAGGAAAAGAAGCTGAAATTGCGGAAAGCAATGGCAGATTCCACTCTTACCAAAGAGTTAGAAACAGCCGCCAAAAGTGATGAGGAACGCACTAAGGATTTGGAAGCGGCTGTTAACAATGATGATTGGAGTGCGGTGATTCAATCGCAAACCCAGGAAACCAAGTCCGATTCCTAAATCGGAAAAATGTTTGTCATGCTGATATCTTGTACTATTTTTAGAACGGGCAAGATGCCCGTTCCACAATACAGCAAGTTTATGGTGGGGAGTAGGGGTTGGGCTTATGGCTCGCCCAAAATCCTCAATCTTAATCATCAACAACTGATCGGGATTAATGACTAACTTTGCGTTCCGTAACTAAAGTCAAACTTACCCATTCACCCCGATCGTTGTAACTGCGAATCATCCGAAACCGTAAGTCAGGTTCTACCAACCAACCAGCCTCGAAAAATATAGGTTTTCTGGATTCAATCTTGACAGGTAAAGTGCAAGAACCGCCGTCAGGAAGCAGGACAACTTGCACCGGCGAAGCACCTTCGTTAAAGTGCAGAACTGAACCGTCTATGGTGGCGCTAGAAGTGATAACACTAGCATTACTGCCAAAAGTGATTTTGTGCACTAGGCGATCGCTACTTTCTAAATGCAATTGTAAATTGGTAGAATAGGTATCAGGAGAACGCAAATCTGGATACATTGTCACCGCCTCGCCCTGCCACTCTCCCAGCAAATCGTCAACAGTTAAATGCGGACGTTCGGGGACATTTTTATCAAGCTGCTTTTCGCGAATTAAGATAAGTTTTGATAAATTGCCGTCGGTATTGTATGTCAGAGGGAAGCGCAACCGGCGAGAATTGTAGATAAAACCAAACTCGGCACCGCACTCAGAATAAGGCGCTAGTTGAATAGTTCCCTGACAAAAAGCTCCATTCTCAAAAAACAGGATATCTCGTCCCAAACTTTGATATTCTCGAACAAGTTCGCTCACTTCCGGTTCGCCCACACCGCTAGGATTTGGTGAAAACCGACGGAGTTTCAATCGCACTGTTTTGTTGTCATTGAAACCTTCGAGAGAAATAATGCTAGGAGTATCTTGAAGTACCTCTCCTCGCGGGGATAACTGGGTAAAGGAACCGTGCCATTCTCCCAAGTTTTGCAGAAAGTTTTCCCATTGTGATACCATATTTTTACCTCGCAATATCTCGCAATTTTATCAGGAGTTATGACTTTTTAAATTGCTGAATTTATTGGTTTTCTTCCTTCTTCCTTCTTCCCTCTTCTTTCTTCCTTATGTTATATGTCTAAAAATAAAATTATAACTCTGCTTACGGATTTTGGATTAAGCGATGTTTATGTGGGAGTGATGAAAGGTGCGATCGCCCAAATTAACCCGCAGTTAAAAGTTATTGACATTACGCACCACATACCATCTCAAAATATTGCGGCGGCGAGGTTTTGTTTGATGACTGCTTTTGCTTATTTTCCGCCGGAAACCGTACACGTTGCTGTCGTCGATCCGGGGGTGGGAAGCAAGAGACGCGGGGTTGCGATTAAATGTGCTAATTGCTTTCTTGTCGGGCCCGATAACGGGTTGTTTAGCGGGGTGTTGAGTCGGGAAAGTGCGATCGCCTGTGTCGAACTGACCAACCCCAAATACTGGCGCACACAAGAACCCAGCAGCACTTTCCACGGTCGCGATATTTTCGCTGCAGCGGGCGCTCACTTGGCCAACGGGGTGGCATTGGAAGAGTTGGGGGAGGAGCTCGACCCTGCAAGTTTAGTCGAGTTAGAGATACCAAATTGTGCCGTTACAGCCACAGGTGCAGCAGGCTGCATTCAATATGTCGATCGCTTTGGCAACCTAATTACTAATATCCCGAATAATTGCATTATAGGTAACAATTGGTCATTGACAATTAGCAAGAGTTCTGATGCAATTCGCATCCCCAGCGGTAAAACCTACAGCGACAGCCAACCGGGCGATTTAATTGCCATAACTGGTTCTGACGGTTGGGTAGAAATTGCCGTTAATGGCGGCAGCGCTCAATCTGTATTAAAATTGGAATGCGGAGCGATCGTGCAATTGCTTTTTGAAACTAACAATTAAATAGGACTTACGCATCGGTGGTCAGAAACCGGGTTTTTTACGAAAATACTTTGTTATAATCAGCAGATTCCCTAAAAAACCCGGTTTCTTTGGCGGAGTGCGTAAGTCATTATCTGGAAATTTTTAGATTACTCATTTTTGGCATGGCTAATTCTTAACTGCAAGTATTAAAAACCCGGTTTATTAAAGAAACCGGGTTTCTCATCTTTATCCAGCTACCACGAAATTAACCAACTTTCCAGGCACCACAATTACCTTTTTAATCTCCTTACCTTCCAGGTGACGCTTAGCCAATTCCGACTCGCGAGCAAACTTTTCCAAAGCATCTTTATCAGCACCAGAAGGCACTTGAATTGTGCCGCGAGTCTTGCCCATAACTTGAATTACCAGCGTAATTTCATCGGTAATTAATGCAGATGGATCGACACTCGGCCAAGTTTGCGTATGCACCGATTCACTGTTACCAGTATTGTGCCACAACTCATCAGCAATGTGCGGCGCAAAAGGCGCTAACAAGCGAATCAAAGTGTTAATTCCTTCGGCATAAATTGGCGAATCTTTACATTTAGCATCATTCAAAGCATTGCTGAGTTTCATCATTTCCGAAACAGCAGTATTGAACTGATAATCGCCCTCCAAATCTTCGCTCACTTCCTTAATTGCAGTGTGAATCGCCCGCCGCAAATCCTTCTCAGGTTTACTTAAAACCTCTTTCTCCCCCCCTTCGCAAGGGGGGGCTGGGGGGGGTGAACCAAACTCTGTAACCACGCGCCAAACGCGATTTAAAAAGCGAAATTGCCCTTCCACATCAGCGTCGTCCCACTCCAAATCCTTCTCTGGCGGCGCTTTGAATAAAATAAACATCCGCGCCGTATCTACCCCATATTTGCCCATAACTTCCAAGGGGTCAACGCCATTGTATTTTGATTTGGACATCTTCTCGTAGAAGACTTCCAAAGCTTCGCCCGTTTGAGGATCTTTGGGATTTGCGGGGTCTATATCTGCTGGGGGAACGTATTTGCCAGTAACAGGATTTTTATAGGCCATTGCTTGCACCATGCCTTGAGTTAACAGGCGTTTAAATGGTTCGTCACAATTGATCAAACCCCGATCGCGCAAAACCTTGGTAAAGAACCGCGAATACAGCAAGTGCAAGATTGCGTGTTCGATGCCGCCCACATATTGGTCTACGGGCATCCAATCATTTGTCTTCGTCGTATCGAAGACTTGCTCTTGATTTTGAGCATCGGGATAGCGCAAGAAATACCACGAAGAATCGATAAAAGTATCCATCGTGTCTGTTTCCCGCTTCGCCGCAGTGCCGCAACTCGGACAAGGAACGTTTACCCATTCTTCCATCTTTGCCAAGGGCGAACCTTTGCCCGTAAATTGTACATTTTCCGGCAACAATACGGGCAAATCCGATGCGGGTACGGGAACAGTTCCGCAGGTGGGACAGTGAATTACGGGAATCGGAGCGCCCCAATAACGCTGTCTGGAAATTAGCCAATCTCTCAAACGATATTGCACTCGCGCTTTGCCATAACCTTCATTTTCGGCATATTCAATCACTGCTGCTTTGCCTTTAATTGAATCCATGCCGTTGAAGTTGTCGGAATGAATCATAATTCCTGGTTCGGTGTAAGCTTCCGTCAGCGGCAGCTCATCATCATCCACAATTACTACTTTAATTGGCAGTTGATATTGATTGGCAAATTTGAAATCTCGCGTGTCGTGGGCGGGTACTCCCATGACTGCGCCGGTGCCGTATTCGTACAGCACATAATCGGCGATCCAAATGGGAATTTCTTCGCCGTTGAAAGGGTTGATTGCTTTGCCGCCTGTGGGGATGCCGCGCTTTGGTTTGTCTTCGGCTGTGCGATCGATCTCGCTTTGGGCGGCGACTTCTTTGATGAAGGTTTCTACGACCGCTTTTCTGTCTGCGGTTGTCACGCGCTGAGTTAGTGGATGTTCGGGCGCTAAAACAAGGTAACTGACGCCGTAAACTGTATCGGGACGTGTGGTGAAAACGGCGATTTTTTCATCCATTCCGACAATCGGAAATTCTAAGTAAGCGCCGACTGATTTGCCGATCCAGTTGGCTTGCATTAATTTGACTCTTTCGGGCCAATCTGGCAATTTGTCTAAGTCGTTTAATAACTGTTCGGCGTAATCGGTAATTTTGAGGAACCACTGCCGCAATAATTTGCGCTCGACTTTGGCACCGGAACGCCAGGAACGACCTTCGTTATCTACTTGTTCGTTTGCTAAGACTGTTTGGTCGATCGGGTCCCAATTAACTGCGGCTTCTTTTTGATATGCTAATCCTGCTTCTAAAAATTGTAAGAAAATCCATTGAGTCCACCGATAATAATCGGGAGAACAAGTTGTAACTTCTTTTGTCCAATCAAAGGAAATGCCGAGACGCCGAAATAAGCCTTTCATTTGGGCAATATTTTCATACGTCCATTTTGCCGGGGGAATTCCGCGCTCGATGGCGGCATTTTCTGCGGGTAAACCAAAAGCGTCCCACCCCATCGGATTCAATACCCGATAACCTTGCATTCGCTTGAGTCTGGCAATTACATCGATGATTGTGTAGTTGCGGACGTGTCCCATGTGCAGGTTTCCCGACGGGTAGGGGAACATGGATAAGGCATAAAATTTAGGCTTTTGGGTTTCTTCTGGCATCTGGTCTAAGTTTTGCTCAGCCCATGTCTGCTGCCATTTTTCTTCTATGGATTGGGGGTTATATCTGGAATCCACAACAATTGCTCCGTGCAGGGTTTAGTAATGTTTGCTTCAGTATTTTTACACATTCAAGGGGCTTCGATTCTGATTTTTCTGAGCTCCAAGGATTTTGGCTCTAATCTCTGTATTATATATTGTAGTATATGTAATTTTAGCTGGGGGGCGATCGACCAAATATCCCGGTTCGCCCTGAAAAAAGTAAATAACTGCAATCCCCAGAAACCCGATTTCTTTGACAAACCGGGTTTATTCTCCTAGTTCGAGCTTAGATGCTATCTGGATCGATGTTCAATTCGCGCAGTTTGGCGGCTAAACGTTCGGCTTTTTGAGCTTCTTGTTCTGCCCGCTGCGAGGCTTCTTCTGCACGCTGAAATTCTTGTTCTGCGCGCCGTCGCTCTAATAGCCGCTCTGCATTTATTTCGGAATAGGAAAGAAACTTTTCTCCATCAGGGCGATAGATTTCTAACCCTTCTTCTGGCAACTCAAACCGCACTCCCAGTCTGGGACTTATCCATCCCTCCATCGGTTCAATTGGTTCTAAGATTCCTTCAATTCTTTGCCAACCTTCTAACTGATTTCTTTCGGGATCGTAAAGGTAATACTCCTCGACTCCATAACGATAGTAAAATGAAAGTTTCTTGTTCATTTTTGTGTTACTATCGTTGTGGGAGCGAATTTCAAAGACGACTTGGGGAGCAATATTATCTTCGCGAGATTGTATGTATGAACGTCGCTCGCCTTTTGGTCTACCAAATATCACCATCGTATCCGGCGCTTGAGAAATATCTGGTCTACCTTCAACCGGATACCACAGTAAATCGGCGGCTACAAACACGTTGGGGTCATCTTCAAACAGCGATTCGCAACCTTCTTTGATTGTGACAATTAATTTGTATTGTATTGTGCTGTCTGCCATTGGTTGACCGTCGCTGCTGGGATAAATAATTTCTTCGGTTGTGACTTGCATAGTGGTTGTCTCCGAGAAGTATCTGAGCTTAATTATACTATTGTTTGAAGCAACTATTCGAGCCGAAAATGACATTGCCCTTTCCCTACTGACAGAATATTCAAAATAGCGAGCAGCGGCGCTTCAAAGCTGCTTGCAAAAGAGTGTTGTACAGTTTTTCTTTAACAGTATAAGCGCCGAATCTTTCCAAGTGCGGATTGTTCATTTGAGCATCGAACATCAGATAAGATCGATCGCGCAATCTCTCCACCAACTTCACCATCGCCACCTTAGAACCCTCGGGAATTCGGTAAAACATCGACTCCCCAATAAACGCACCGCCGATCGACAATCCTAAAATACCGCCCGCCAATTCGTCCCCGCACCAAGTCTCGAAGCTGTAAGCCCAACCGGCCTCATACAAACCCCAGTAAATCTTCTTGAGCTCCTTAGAAATCCAAGTCGTTTCGCGATCGGCACAACCCTCAACCACTGCCCCAAAATCGCGGTTCACAGCCACCGAAAATCGATTTTGATTGATTTGGCGACGCAGGGATTTCGGATAGGTAAATCTTTCATCCAGGGGAATCAGCGCCCGCTGACGGCTCGAATACCACCCCAAACTTTCCTCGCCGTCATTTGCCATCAAGAAATAGCCTTGCGCGTATCCTTGTATAATTGTCGGTATATCATATTGCATATATTTATCAGTTGTCATTTCTCAGTTAACTTTTCAAAGTCAACATTAGCAATTAGGAATAATCATGTCTGAAACCATTGAACCTATTACCTTACCGCCCGCCATAAACCCCGAACAAGAAGGCCAATGGCTCCAACAAACGCTGCTGGCATGGCTAGACTCCGAGTTTATCCCAGAAGCAGCCAACCAGCAAATAGCTAAAAGAGCTGCCCAAATCTATGTCCGCCAGCGCATGGAAGGCGAAAATGACGTGGGCAGCCTCGTAATTGCGATCGTCACCGAAATGCAGGCCTATGATTTTTCTAAAAGCTTCTACGGCGAATTTGCGATCGCCAATGCCGTCAGCGACTTGTTACTCGAAAGTCTCGGCATCGATAAATGCTGTGGCCAGTGAAGCAAGAAGGAGGAAAATTTAACTCATAAGTCTGAAACAAAAATCAACCCCAAACCTAATCCTGCCGATTAATTGTGAGTTTTTTTCTTCCTTCTTCCTTCTTCCTGACATCCGTTACATCCGTTACATCCGTTACATCCGTTACATCCGTTACATCCGTTACAGAATCCGTTGCCGAACTTCCTTCTTCCTTCGTGCTACCAGCTAGACTTCACAACACCGGGCAAAAGACCTTCGTGAGCCATTTCTCGCATCATGTTGCGAGACAGTCCGAAGTCACGATAGTAACCTCTGGGCCGTCCAGTTGCCCAGCAGCGGTTCCGCAAGCGAGTCCGCGAACTGCTGCGGGGTAGCTGTTGTAGTTGGCGGTGAATCGCCATTTTGTCCATCTGATTGTTAGCTTGGTCAAACTGCTCTTTCAGGTCTTCCCGCTTGTCGGCGTACTTGTCTACGAGTCTCTGGCGCTTTTTCTCGCGCTCGACCATGCTCTTCTTAGCCATAATCTGTTGATATCCTTAGATAAATCACAATCTACTATTTTACTATATTTTGGTGATTTCGGCTCGCTTGTATTTGAATTATTTCTTTTGTCAACAAGATTTTTAGCAACAGGCAAGATGCCTGTTCCACAATAAGTCAACATTTTTGTGGTACAGGCATCTTGCCTGTACTTAACATTGGTGCAATACCTAACTATTAGCAAAAGGGTACAAATCTGCAATAAGTCAACATTTTTGTGGTACAGGCATCTTGCCTGTACTTAGTTTTGGTGCAATACCAAACTATTAGCAGAAGGACACAAATCTGCAAGTTCGCAAATATTGCAAGCCGGATTTCTCGCATTACAAACCGCCCTACCGTGATAAACCAACCGAATCGACCAATTTTCCCAATCCGGCTGCGGCAACAATATCATCAAATCCCGCTCGATCCTTATAGGATCGGTATGTTCGGTCAATCCCAACCGCTGACTCAAACGTTTGACGTGAGTGTCTACCGTCACCCCCATATTAATACCAAAAGCGTGGGCGAGAACGACATTAGCTGTTTTGCGGGCAACTCCGGGCAATTCTAACAGCAGTTCCATCCGCTGCGGCACTTGATTGTTAAATTTATTGACGATCGCCTGACAAGCACCTTTAATATTTTTAGACTTATTGCGGTAGAAACCAGTCGATCGCACCAGACTTTCGAGCTCTTCTATATCAGCATTTGCCAAAGCAACCGCATCGGGGAAACGCTTAAACAAAGCCGGCGTTACCAAATTTACTCGATCGTCCGTACACTGAGCCGAGAGAATCGTCGCCACCAGCAACTGCACGGGAGTTTGGTAGTTGAGAGTGCAAGGAGCTTCTGGATAGAGGCGTTTGAGGCGAATCAGAATTTCGAGCGATCGTTGTTTTAAACTTAACTTTTTAGTCATTAGTCAGTAGTCAGTAGTCAGTAGTCAGTAGTCATTAGTCATTAGTCAGTAGTCATTAGTCATTAGTCATTAGTCATTAGTCATTAGTCATTAGTCATTTGTTATTAGTCATTAGTATTGTAGGGTGCGTCAGTCCCCAGCGTTTCCCTTGCCGATGGAAGCGATCGAGCTGACGCACCCTACTGGCCTCGTTAGTGGTTTAAATGCTCCACAGCTTAGTCATTAGTTATTTGTTTTTAAGTGGTTCCCAGGCACGACCGGGGAACCCATAACCAGAGGCTCTGCCTCGCTTGCTTAGGAAAAAAAGAAGATGGAAAAATAGGAAAATAGGAAAACGGAAAACTAGACATAATTCTTCCTTCTTCCTTCTTCCTGAAATCCGTTACATCCGTTACATCCGTTACATCCGTTACAGAATCCGTTGCCGAACTTCCTTCTTCCTTCTTCCTTCTTCCTTTACTATTGCATCAAAAATCGAAAATCTATCCCAGCCAAATTAGCTGTATCGCGAATAATCAAGAAAATTCCCAAACCCAGCAACAACACCAAACCAGTCTGCATGACATTTTCCTGAATGCGGTTCGGCAGAGGCTTGCCCCGCAGTCCTTCTATTAACAGAAAAGCTAGCTGACCGCCGTCCAAAGCAGGTAAAGGCAAGATATTAATCACAGCCAAATTGATGCTAATTAACACCGCATACTGAAACAAACTCGCAGCATCCGATTTGGCAATCCCTGCACCAATCGCCACAATCGCCACAGGCCCGGACAACTTGTCGGCAGTCTGGCTGAAATTGCTAAGTAACTGCCCGAAACCTTGAACCGTCAGCACCACAATCCGCTCAAATTCTTTGGCGGCCTTGCTAAACGCCTCTACAAATCCGGCCCTCTGCCGCACCACAGTGCCGTTAGAAGTTAGCTGCACGCCAATGCGACCTTTGCCGTCGGGCGACTCTTCAGGAGTTACTGTCACCACAAATTTTTGTTCTTGGCGCTGAATTTCCAACGCTAGGGGTTGGTTGGGATGATCTTGGATTGCTGCGACCAATAATTTGACTGCTTCGCCGGAAGCGCCCAATTCCTTGCCGTCAACAGACAGAACAACGTCGCCCGATCGAATTCCCGCTTGTTTGGCGGCCGAACTGACTTCTGCGGCGACTTCCGGGACTTTAACTCCCGGTAGGTAGTTCATTTGTGCAGCGCCGACAGTGCTCAATTGCACCACCAGCAGGAAATAAGCAAAAATTAAGTTGGCAACTACCCCTGCGCTAATGACGATCGCCCGATCGAGCACGGGGCGATTTTTGAGCAAATTCGGGTCATTTGGGGGAATTGTACTGTCTGGATCGTCGTCCGGGAAACCCACGAAACCTCCCAGGGGAAAGGCGCGGAGGGCGTATTCAGTTTCCGGGCCTTGGTACTTCCAGAGGATGGGCCCGAAACCGATAGAGAAGCGGTTGACGTGGATATGTTGAAGTCTCGCCGCCAGGAAGTGGCCGAGTTCGTGAACGACAATCAAGATACCTAAAACTGCGATCGCTGCCAAAACTGACATGAAGGATTCCACTAACACTTTTACTGGACTTTGATTTATTTTAATATCTTTTTAATATCGGTGGCTTCGGAGGGACAATTTTCAGTCAAACTGGAAAGTGGTGTTTTTGTCGGAAGTCCCGGCTGCTGCGATCGACCCGACGCTGCCAAACCGATCGCGCGATCGTACCTGAGTTTACCTCTAAAACCCATTCCCATTACCAATTCCCTATTACAAATTACCCATTACCAATTCCCAGTTACCCATTCCCCATTATGAAAGACACTTCTTTGAATATTATCGCTATTTCTATCTTTGCCATCACCGTTTCAATATTGTTGGGGCCCCTATTCAACTTGCCAGAAGCCGTACCTGCGATCGCCACTTTTTGCCTATTGGGGCTAGCCACCCTTGACAGTTTCCAGTGGCAAGGTCAAGGCGGTACTATTTTATTAGATTGGCTGGGGGGAACTTCCAAACAAAAGCGCGATCGTATCCTTCACCACGAAGCCGGACACTTCCTAGTCGCGTACCTGTTGGGAATTCCCGTAACCAGCTACGCCCTCAACGCTTGGGAAGCATTTAAACAAGGTCAAACAGCCCAAGGCGGCGTCCGATTTGAAGACGAGCAATTAGCATCTCAACTCCAAAGTGGCACTCTTTCTGCCCAACTTTTAGACCAATATTGTACCGTGTGGATGGCCGGAATAGTCGCCGAAAAATTTGTTTACGGCAGCGCACAAGGAGGAGCAGAAGACCGCACCAAAATTAGTGCAATTTTAACACAACTGCGCCGTCCCAGTTCCGAGATTCAACTTAAACAAAACTGGGGTTTGCTGCGAGCAAAAAACCTGCTCGAAAGCCACAAATCAGCTTACGAAGCCCTAGTAGCAGCAATGGAAGAAAGAGCAACAGTTGCCGAATGCTACGCCATAATTCAGCAAAATTTATAGGAAAAAGATTACGCACTCTTGCCTTATAAACCCGGTTTCTCTGTAGATTTCTCACCAAAACAAAAAAAATGCGTAGAAACCGAGTTTAAGAGCGTATTATAGGGATTAAAAATTCATGTCCGAACCAAAAGATTTCCCAACAACACTGCAAACAGCGAACCCAAATACAGAAAAATTGTTGTGGCTGTTCGGTTTTCGGATCGACCCCGGCACCGAAATACCAAATCTATATACTCTAATTGTCTATGGAGAACAAGAGCCGCCCTTAGTAGCGGGCGGTCAACTTGTATTTTTTACCCGTCCAGAACTAGCGATTAACGCTCTCCAATTGTGCAATATCGATGTCAGCAAACTGGGAAAGCCACCCACACAAATAGACGCTATTTGCGACATTGCAGAAACGCTGTACTTGCTCGATGCCGAAGATTTTGACGAGTCAGCTACTATCCTCAACTGTTTGAACGCGCTTTTCGATTTAGTGAAAGCTACTTTAATACCGATGCCAACTGAATACAAGCGCATACTTTATGATTTTGCAGACCATTTGAATATTGAGGAAGAGTTTGCAAGTTTTTTAGACGCAGAAGATATTCAGCGATCGGAAATTGTCAATGCCATTTTGTGGTGTGTGGGAGCAATTACAGCTAAATCTAGATTGCTGACATAGCAATTTTAGTTTGGGATTTTAGATTGGGGATTTTGGATTTAAAGTAGTCCGGGACTCTACCAAAGAAACCGGATTTTTTACCATTGTTAAAGTCTCTCATCGAGTATTTTGATAAAAAACCCGGTTTCGGCCAGGGCTGTTTCGGGGCAACCACGGGGGGATTGCCCCTACGCAAAACCAGGCTTTTGTAGGGGCGGTGCCCCCGTGCCCGCCCCCACCCACAGATGATTTCATGGACATTTCAGGCATCGGGGCAACCACGGGGGGTTTGCCCCTACAAGAAAATGAAACCGCCCTGCGGTTTCGGCCTCTAGGACTATAGATAATATCGCCAAAGGAAATGGTGCCATGACTGTAACAGATTTACGCTTGTGGACTGTAGACGAATACCGCCGCATGACCGAAACTGGCATTCTCAATCCCGATGAACGAGTCGAATTAATTGACGGGCAAATTATTTCAATGAGTGCAAAAAACCCTCCGCACGCAGCAACTAACCTCTGTGCAGCCGACTATCTCAAAAATCTGCTGGCAGGACTTGCTTTAATTCGCATCCAAGACCCGGTTACTCTAAGTATAAATTCAGAACCAGAACCGGATATTGCTGTAGTGCAAATTGACCCTCGGCTGTACCAAGATTTTCATCCCGCACCAGACAATATTTTCTTATTAATAGAAATAGCTGACACGACTTTAGAAACAGACCGCAAGCGGAAAGCACCGGCTTATGCTAAGGCGGGAATTAGTGATTATTGGATACTTGATGTTAACACGCGGCAAGTTTATGTTTTTCGCGAACCGGGCGAGGCAAACTACCGACAAGAAACAGTATTTAATGAAGATGATGTTTTGTCAATGCTGGCCTTTCCAGAAATAGAAGTTCAGATTTCGCAACTATTTCCTTAAGTCTGTGGGCGGCGGGTTTATGGATATCTTTAGCTACCGATCGATATTTCGGCTAAAACCATCCCCTTGTATGGTGCGTAGCTGCTACGGTATCTACGGGTATTGTGTATATTGATATCGCTCGAATTACCACAACGTTGTAGGGGCGGGTTCACAAACCATACATAACAATGACCGACAATTCATATAAACCCGCCCCCACCCCACCGTAAATCTGAACGTACATTTGGCTTGGAAAGTTGGGTTGGGGCGGGTTTTTGAGATTGTTTGTTTTGGGGCGATTATTGTTGGTGAACCCGCCCCAACAAATCTATCAATTACCAATTACCAATTACCCAGTCTTCAGAATAATCCCGATCGCTACAAAAAACTTAGTATTAGGGCGTAGCGCGAGTTATACTCCTACTGGAAAGACTGTGACTGCCAAAAAATCCCGACATCAAAGTTTATGAGCAACACTTCCGGGCCTCGACCAGCCGCCGACAACCCCAAAACAAAAAAACTCAGCCTCTCAACAAAATTAGCTTACGGTGCCGGCGACCTCGGCCCGGCAATTACCGCTAATGTTTTGGCATTTTACCTCCTAGTTTTCTTTACCAATGTCGCTGGTTTACCGGCCGGCTTAGCCAGTAATATTTTGGTAGTTGGCAAGGTTTGGGATGCCATAAATGACCCGATTGTGGGGGTTTTGAGCGATCGCACTTCTCACCCTTGGGGCCGCCGATATCCTTGGATAATATATGGTGGCATTCCCTTCGGCATATTCTTCTTCTTGCAGTGGATTGTACCTAGCACGGATCACACAGTGTTATTTTGGTACTATGTTGCGATCAGCATTTTGTTCAACACCGCCTACACGGCTGTCAATCTTCCCTACACTGCCCTGACTCCAGAACTTACTCAAGACTACAACGAACGCACTAGCCTTAATAGTTTTCGATTTGCTTTCTCAATTGGCGGCAGCATCTTTTCATTAATCTTAGCTCTAATTATCTTTGCTGTATTTGAAAAGAACCCGAATCAACAATATTTAGTATTAGGTGCAATCAGTGCAGTTATCTCTGTCTTGCCTTTGTACTGGTGCGTTTTGGGAACTCGCAAGCACGTCGCAGCCCAACTATTAGAAAACGCCGAACTAGATAATTCTACATCTTTGCCACTGAAAGAACAGTTGCAGATTGCATTTAGCAATCGCCCTTTTTTGTACGTCATTGGAATTTATCTTTTTTCTTGGCTGGGAGTGCAGTTGACTGCTACTATTATTCCCTACTTTGTTGTTAACTGGATGCAACAGCCACAGTACGTTTTTAGCTTGGTTGCGATCGCAGTTCAAGGCACTGCATTAATCATGCTATTTGTTTGGAGTAAAGTCAGCGAGAGATACGGCAAAAAAGCCGTATATTTTATGGGCATGAGTTTGTGGATTATTGCCCAAGCTGGACTGTTTTTCCTGCAACCAGGACAAGTATTTCAGATGTACTTATTAGCAGTCATGGCAGGTGTCGGAGTTTCCACGGCTTATCTAATACCTTGGTCGATGATACCGGATGTGATCGAACTCGACGAACTGCAAACAGGAGAAAGACGCGAAGGCGTTTTCTATTCGTTTATGGTACTGCTGCAAAAAATCGGATTGGCAGGGGGTTTGTGGTTGGTAGGCCAAGCATTAGAAGGAGCTGGATTTCTATCTACCGTTCCGGGACAGCAGGCACCCGTACAGCCAGATTCTGCGCTCTTTGCGATTCGATTTGCGATCGGGCCGCTGCCCACAATTGCTTTAATTGCTGGCATGATTCTTACATATTTTTATCCCATAACCCGCGAAGTTCATGCAGAAATATTGTTGAAACTTCGAGAAAGAAAAGCACAAAATCAGTAAGCGCTAATAATGAGTAGTTGGTAAGTAGTAAAATCCAAAAACAACAACTACTGATAGCTAATCCGGGCGATATCTATAGCAATCCTCCCATCACGTGCCAACTCTTTTTTTTGTTTAACAGTGTGTCCTCTTCTTATGGCATCGGTTAATTCACAAAAAAGCCCGTTGCGCGTTTCCCGAAAGGATTGCTATAGCTTGCTCGGAGGGCGAATCAAAGCGATAGTTTTAGTAATAGCCCCGGAATGCAGAAACCTAGTTTTTTTACGAAAATACATAAATCGCGCCGCGCCATCCGCCTCGGTAGAAAAACCGCGAAGGCTTGAGTTGTTCGAGATGTCGATCGGGCTTGAGAACACAAATTATTAAATTTTATGTCTGTCGCGCACTAAAGAGCTCAGTATGTGATATAATTACCACGATAAACTAAGTATATAAACTTAATCACTCATCCTACTCCTCAAAAAGTTTATAATTAAAAGAAGAAACAGATTTTTATCGGAAATTGATTCGATTAGTTGCCGTTCCCAAAAATCTGCAGAATGTGGCTAATTATATCTACATGGGAAATGCAAAACTTTTTAGCCGGTCAGTTAGCGCGTAAGTTAACAAGTGCTTCTGCCGTTGACTGCGAAACGAAAAATGGCATAGAGGACAAACCAATACCAGCGCAAGCGGCGGCTGAGGTGTTACCGTCAATTGTAAAAGTTTGGTAAAGTTATTGCGCCCCCTGTCGCGAAGCTGAGCGACACCCGAAAAAGTTGGCTTCCTCCCCCGGAAACCCTAAATACAAGCACAACGCAGCCGACTCAAATGCAGTCTGATATAACTCTCCAGCAATTGTAAAACAACTTTTGCCGCCGGCATAGCATAGGGATTTAGTTATTTTTGTATACTATGTGAAAGTAGTGAGAACTATTAGAAGGAAGTGGGCTCGACCAACCAATAATTTCGTGTGATATCCTTAAGCCAATGCTCAAAGTATCAACCCGAAGGCTCGCAGAAGAAAGCTGATTTTACCTACACAATATCAAAGAGGTCAACATGGAAAGAGAACAGGACGCTCATATCGTACCCATTAGCAACCAGAGCCGACAGGTGCAGCAATTTTCCGTTGACGAGGGAGAAGAGTTAAGCGCGCAGCCTCAGAAAGGATTGAATCTAAAGCCGTTGTTGAGGACTTTTCAGCGACAAGCCCTAATCATTATTGGGATTATATGTCTAGTAGGCGCTGGAGCTGTTTATCAGATCAAGGGAGGCAAGAAAACATATCAAGGCGATTTTCGGCTGCTAGTGGAACCCGTGACAACGGAGGCCAGAATTGCTGACCCCTCTGCCCTAGCCAATCGCGGCGATGGGGGGGGAGTGCCTAATCGAGATTTTTTTAGTTTGGACTACGCAACTCAACTTCAAATTCTCCAGAGTCCTCAGATGCTGTCGGCTATTGTTAAACAAGTCCAAAAACGATATCCAGAAGTTACCGAGGAAATTCTTCAAAAAGGATTACTCGTTTTGCGGATGGGAGAAGATGAGAGGACGATGACTAAAATTTTGGAAGTTCGCTTCATGGGGACCGATCCTAAATTAGTTGAGGTCGTTTTACAAGAAACTAAAAAGAAATATTTAAAGTACAGTCTTGACGAACGCAAGACTCGCATTGGTGAAGGTGTTAAATTTATTGAAGACCAGCTTCCGGGACTCAATAAGCGCGTAAACAAGCTGAAATCGGATTTACAGGTGATACAGGAGCAGCAAAAGATTACCAATCCTCAAGAACAAGGCGCGCAATTAATGGAGCAAGTTCGTACCGTAGAAACTTTAGAGTTAGAAACTCAAAGGCTACTGCAAGAACAGAAAACGCTGTACGCTAACTTGCAAAAACAATTAGATTTTACACCAAATGAAGCTATTGCCGCTTCCGCTTTAAGCGAAGAACCTCAATATAAAGAGTTGCTGACCAAGGTTAAGGAAGTAGAAGGTCAGATTGCTGTAGAAACAGCTCGTTTTAAATCTGCTAACCCTATAGTGGAAGCTTTAGAGCGCAAGCGGGCAAATTTAGTAGCTTTGCTCAACCAGCAAACTGATCGAATTTTGGGGCAAAATTTAGTAGGCACCCAAGCCAATTCTAAAGTTCAGAATTTTCAAAATTCGATTCGCATAGGCTTGATTAAACAATTGGTTGATACTGCTAACCAAGTTCAAGTCTTAGAAGCTCGCCGTCAGGCAATCAGCCAAACTAAAAACAATTTAAACCGACAAGCAACAGAATTCCCCACCATAGCCCGCCGCTACAACGAACTGCAACAGCAATTAGAAGTAGCCGCCCGCACCCGCGATCAACTTTTAAGCCAGCGGGAAACTCTGCGCGTCCAAGCAGCTCAAAGCCAAGTACCTTGGGAAATAATTTCTGAACCACGGATACCGCGAGATGCTAAGGGCAACCTGATTCCAGTTGCCACGAAAGCTAAAAACAAATTTGTGATGGCAGTTGTTGGGGCGCTAGTGTTGGGTCTGGGAGCTGCTATCCTCATTGAAAAGTTCCGCAATATTTTCTACTGTGCTGATGACGTTAAAGATGGGGTTGAAGCGCCTTTATTGGGAGCAATTCCTCTTGACAAAAATGCTAGAAAATTGCCACCTTCTATTGCTAATGCCTATGCTTATCTTGAAGGAAAAGAGGGTAATAAGAAAAAGGCTGCGGAATTTATAGAAGCTTTTGACTCTCTTTATACTAATATCCGCTTTCTTTCTTCAAATCGAACGATTAGCTCTTTGGCAATTGGTTCGGCTACAGTTGGCGAAGGCAAATCTACCGTTGCTTTAAACTTAGCTCACGTGGCAGCGCTGGCGGGTCAGCGAGTGCTGTTAGTAGACGCTAATTTGCATTCCCCCAGCCTGCACTTGCTGTTGGAACTGCCTAATGTCAAGGGATTGAGCAACTTGCTCGACCATAAAAACGAACCCAATGAAATTATCCAACGATCGCATCTAGCAGATAATCTTTTTGTATTAACTGCCGGTCTCCCGAATCCTGGTACTGCCAGACGGCTGGCATCATCTCAGATGCAGTATTTAATGGAAGAACTTCAGGCAAAATTTGACTTAGTTATCTACGATACGCCGCCGCTGGCGGACAGTAAAGATACGAATTTTTTAGCGGCGCGCACCGATGGCATACTGATGGTTGTAGCAATTCACCAAGTCCCCTTTTCTGTAGTCAAAAAAGTTTTCAGTCAATTAGAAAATTTTGGCATACCATGCTTGGGCACAGTTGCGAATCATGCCCCTAAACGCAAGAAGTATCCAGCATCGAGATCGTCAGTTGTTGAAGATAAAAATGAATATTTGAATTTGACACCAGCACCGTCTCGTATCCGCAAACTAGCTCCTAAAAAAGAGTGATACCCAACAAAGATGACCTCCAAAAAAAAGGATACAAGCCCCCGACAGGAGTCATGGAAATCCCAAAATTTTAGACTCTTGTTCAATCTCCCAGATTCGTCTGTGGAGTAAATCGAAAATCTAAAATCTTTCGACTGAGCGCGACTTGACGATCGCGCTCGCCGAACCTCTTAGGCCGAAGTCTAAAATCTAAAATCTAAAATCTCAAATTGACTGATGGCGGACTAATTTCCATCGGGATTGGTAGGAAATGTGACGGTAAAATTAGTCCAGCCATTCCTGCTTTCAACCTCAATTTTTCCTTGCAACTGTTCGACAAGTTTTTGAACTAAAGCTAAACCCAAACCTGTACCTCCTTGTTTCCAAGGATCGGCGTTGGGAACTCGATAAAATTTCTCAAAAATTCGAGGCAATTCCTCTATGGAAATGGACGATTGATTGCTGAGTGTAAATTGGATTTCTGAAGCCACAGCACTTGCTTGTCGGGAATTTGTCCTTTGTCCTCCTGGTTCCCCCTCTCCGTTTTTGCACTCAACTTTCAGAAAAATTTCGCCGTCATTGGCAGTATATTTGCAGGCATTGTTGAGGAGTTCGGCTAAAATTCTTCCCAAACTAGCGCGGTTGGAACTGATCGTGGGGAGGTGGCGATCGCACTCTACTCGCAAATCCTGGTGGCGGTCGTGGGCCCGGGTGTAAAACGGGTCGATAATAGTAGGCAGCCAGACTTCTAAGTTTACTGGTTCGAGGTCGATCGGACAAGTTGCAGCTTCGAGCCGCTGCAAATCTAGCAAAGCATTAATCAAATCTGTTTCTCTAGTACATTCTGTTTCTAAAATTTCTAGATAAATCTGGCGCCGATCTGGTGTGGGAGAAATTCGCAGCATATGAATAGCCATTTTTATATTAGCTAAAGGCGTCCGCAGTTCGTGAGAAACTGTGCTGAGAAATTCATCCTTGAGGACGTTTAAATGCTGGAGTTCGTGAACTTTTTGCTGCAATTCGGCGGTGCGTTCTTGGACTTGGCGTTCGAGGTCGGTGTTGAGATTCTGGACTTGCTGATAGAGTTGGGCTTGCTGAATGGCGATCGCGATTTGAGTTGCCAGTTGCAGCAGCAAATCCACTTCCGAAGGCTGCCACTGACGGGATTGGGAACACTGATGAACACACATCATCCCCCACAAATTGCCGTCTTGCAAAATTGGTACAATCAAATAAGCTTTGATTTGCGCTTGCTGGAACCGGGCATATTTTTCGGCGCTCAAACTGGCTTGGTCGAGGTCTGGAACCGCATAAATTTCCTGTTCGACCACCGAAGCAGATTCTTGCCAAATATTATCCGGCATGATTTCTCCCAAGATTGAAGGCCAATTTTCGGCAACGGATTCTGCCACTACAATGCCGTAATTGCTGGACTCTAAATGCAGGATGGCTACTCGGTCAGCTTGCAAAACTTGGCGGACTTCATCGACGCTGGCGTTGAGAATTTCTTCGAGGTTTAAGGATTGGTGAATCCGCAAGGAAATGTGAGTTAACAGCCGATCGCGCTGCAATTGTTCGTGGAGTTTTGCAGTCCGTTCCCGCACCTGCTGTTCCAGTTTGGCATTGCGGCTTTGCAACAGTTCCACTTTTTCGGCTTGCAATTGATAAACCGACTGCTGCAACTGTTTGACAACTCGGTACATTTCGGTGGGGTCGAGGACTCTGAGCAAGCTGGTCTGAGTAATAATTCCCAACAGTTCTCCGCGCCCCCCGCACACGACCAACCGCTGCACTTGTTGCTGCTGCATTTCTTTGTGCGCCGTCCATAGGGAATCGGAAGGTTGAAGAAATTGCAGGGGAGTTCTCATGACTTTTTGAGCTGGGGTTTGCTTGAAATTTAGTTCGAGAAACTGTGCCTGCACAATGTCATATTCGGTAATAATTCCCAGGGGTTGGTGAAAGGAATAGTGAAAAATGGAGGTATAGTCATCTTTGGGCTTCTCCATTGTTAATTCTTTGTTTTTTGTAATCACTACGCAACTGACTTGATGCTCTGACATCAGTTCGGTTATGCTCAGCAGCGAGGCGGTGTGGGGCGCTGTAATTGGCGTAGTCATTAATTCTGCTACCCGCCGCAATTTAAGAATGTTTGAAGGCTGCAATACTTGGCGAATTCTTTCCCGTGTCAGCACTCCTACCAAGTGGCGAAATTGATTGACGATCGGCAAATAGCGAATCTTGTGCTGGCGAAATAAGGATAAAGCGGTAAACACGTCCTGGTCATCGGATTCTGTGAGGGAGACCGACACCGGGGACATCACTTCGGAAATTGGTATTTTGTGCAGGGCTACTTTGTGCTGGTTGTCTATTGTGCCAGAAGCTATCAGCCTCACTAGGTCGGCGGGAGTTAATATGCCGATTAACAGTCCGCGGCTGGGGTTGTCGGATAAGTTGCCTGTGGTAATAGTCTGCTGGTTCTGCACGACGAACACGCAGCGGGCCCGCACCTTTTCCGGCGCGGCTGTTTCGGTCATCGCCCCCCGGTCTGAGGGTACAGGTGTTTTGACTAGGGGACAACTGTTTTGCAACTGACTCATCAGCGCGATCGCCACTGCTAAGGAAGTTTCTGGCCCGGCAGTGAGGGGGTAGCGATCGATCGCTTGTTCTAAGGCTGAGGAGTAAAAGGGTGGGTGGTAGAACGGCATAGTGGATTGCAGGTTGTCAGAGGGCGGCTAACGATCGGGCAAAGCCTTAGGGAACGGCAGAAACAGTTCACAAAAAACCGGGCAATACTTGACATTACCGGATTTTTTGTGGCTCTTTTCGTACAGGTGAAACCCGTACAGGTGAAACTGCAAACACCTCTATACGGTTGCTGCACTCCTCAAAGGGTGAGTTTCCGTTTACTTTTATAATCATATTTAATGCTGCATTCACATCAGCATTAATCAGCGTTTCATTCCCCGACCGAAACAACCCACGTTTAACTCTCTTACCCTGGTAAGACTCTTGCTTACCGACAGGCTCTAAATCCAAAAAGCTGCACTTCCTTGTATAAGATTCTTCTGTAACTGTTACCTTTATCCCCACTAACTCAGCTTTGTAAGTAATCATTTCTATGAGCTTGGCGTGAGTAATTGCTACAAACGTCGGATTCGTTTTTTTTCCTAATTGTAAATTTTGTTTCCACCCCACATTTTTGCCAATAACTAACTGCCCGATTTGAGCGTTCACCAACTGCTTGACTATCAAACTGCTGGTTTGATGAAGATAGTTTTCAACTCGCTTGTTTCGCTTAAAGGTGATTTGCTGGATTTGAGGTGTGGTATATTTCCCTTTCTCAAGTTTTGACTGTAAAAATGCTCGGCGCTTATTGAAACCTTGATTGATTGATTTGAGATGTTTTCCATCATAGAGAGTAGGAGTAAATGTTGGCTTATTTGATGCTAAAGCGACGAGGTTATCAATCCCTAAATCTATACCTGCTATGAGTTGAGGGTTTAAATCCACCAACGTTACAGGCTTTTCATAAACAACCTCAACAACGTAGGTCGCTGTGGCAGGAACTATCCTTACCTCTATGACATCTTGGGCTTTTGTAGCAATTATTATGTCACTTTGAGATAAATGAAGTAGCCCATTATTTTTATTTTTTCCCCTTTGTCCTATCGATTGGTTATCATAAATTAACAAGTTACGTCCACAGGTTTTATGTTTGTATTTGGGAATTCGGGGGGGGGATAAAAATTGATGGATATCTCGGTAATAAGCCTTTATTGACTTTTTCCAAGCCTCCCAATCGTGAATAACTTGTTTGAGAACTTGATTGCTAATTTTAGCAGGTAAGGATTTATAGTCGGCTGTGGGTTTTAGGATGGCATATAACTGTTTTAGACTCCTGGCAGCGCCAACTTTTGACCCAGAGTTAAAAAAGTTTTGCCTCATGTAATAGTTACCATGATTGTAGAGATTTTTGGACAGGAAAGATAAGTCATCAAACTGTTTAAAAAACTGATGCTGCCGGTCTATGTAATGCCTTTCAACGACAATCATATTTTTGGGGGGGGGAGAAACGAAAAGTTTTTTGTTGCTTTGTTAAGCACTGTACAATAAAGTCTAGGGATTATCCGATATAGTGTAACACCTCGCCTGTGCTTGCGACTTAAATAATAGACTTTCTAATTGATTATTTCCATTAATCTGAGCTTCAGATTAATGGAAATAATCCGCAATCTCATTCATCTCAAATACGCAGGGCGGTTTTTACGGCCTGCTTTTACCCTGAGACTCCCCTATAATCAAAATAACCCGAATGTAAAGTTTTACTACAAGATTTATCCATAATGACAACTTTAAGCTTAGAGCAAATTGCAGCCAAGTTAGAAAGCCAAAATTCCGCCGATCGAATGGTGGCTTTGGCCAACTTGCGGAATGTGCCTGCTGCTGAGGCGGTGCCTTTGATTAAAAAGGTGTTGAACGACGAAAGTTTGCAAGTGCGATCGATGGCTGTGTTTGCTCTTGGGGTCAAACCGACAGCAGAGTGCTATCCCATTCTAGTCAAATTGCTAGAAACTGACCCGGATTACGGCATTCGCGCTGACGCTGCGGGTGCTTTGGGCTATCTCGAAGATATCAGAGCTTTTGATGCTTTGGTGCGCGCTTTTTACGAAGATACTCAATGGCTGGTGCGGTTCAGCGCTGCTGTTTCTCTGGGGAATCTCAAAGATCCCCGGGCTCGCGATGTGCTGCTGAAAGCTCTCGACAGCGAGCAAGTGGTGATCCAGCAGGCGGCAATTTCGGCTTTGGGGGAAATTAAGGAAATTGGGGCGATCGATCGCATCCTCAATTTTGCTCAGTCGGAAGATTGGCTGATTCGCCAGAGGCTGGCTGAAGCTTTGGGCAATTTGCCGAGTGTTAAGAGCGTTTCGGCTTTAAAATACTTAGAAAAAGACAGCAATTCTCAAGTATCTCAAGCGGCAACAATTTCTCTCGATCGTTTGTCAAAAGCAGAACTGTAAAAATTTGTAGAGGCGGGTTCACCTAAAATCTGTAATTTAAGTAGTAGAATCAGATCAACCCGCCCCGGCTGCGATGTTTGAAAAAATTATTGTTTTGAGAGAGGGAGTTAAATGCCCTACAGTCAATTTAGCATAGAACAAATTAAGGCAACTTTCGGCATCGCCTTTTCGAGCAAGATGGGCTTGTTTGCTGACATTCCCGCAATAGAACCAAGCAGTTTTTTGCAAGAAACTTTGCAATTCAATCTGCCTTTAGCACTAGAAATTAATTCCGAGAAAGCTCGCTCCGAGCTAATTGTCGCGCCAATATTAGTTGAGATAAAAAAACGGCTGCCACAACGGATGAGTTTATTTTCCGGTCGAGAATTCAATGTAGACGCTGCTAGGGGTTTGAGCGGTTATTGCGATTTTCTAATTAGCAGATCGCCGGAACAGCTAGTCATTGAATCCCCAGTTATCGCCTTGGTTGAAGCCAAAAATGACAACATCCAATCCGGCTTAGGACAGTGCATGGCAGAAACGATCGCAGCACAAATATTTAACCAGCGTCAAGAAAATGACATTCAGACAATTTATGGAGTTGTCACAACTGGTAGTATCTGGAAATTTTTCAAGTTAGAAGGAATTGCGATCGAGATTGACACCAGCGAATATTTTATTAATAATGTTGGTAAAATTCTCGGTATCTTAATAAATTTTATAGAGTCTTGAGTGAAACCAGAATGTATTATTTAAACTGCTGCGTGCAAATCGCAAGTTAATATAGTTGTAGATATCCTTTAACCAAAGCCAGCCATGAATCAAGCGCCCAATCCCTTTAACTCAAATCCCTCCAATCCGCTAGACCCCTTGGAGCAAGAAGTTGACGAGCAAGGTGAAGCATTGCCGAAACAGTACCACCCGGCAACTAAAAAAACTCTGCAAAAAGTCTTTATCATCCTCGTAGTTGTCGGGGCAATTATTGGGGGAATTCTATCTATAGGGGTGATTTCGCTGATGCAGAAGGCGGGACTGACAGATGTGCCGGCAAGGGTACAGAATCCTAAGTAATCAAGTCCGAAGAATCTGTCGATGCTGAATGCACTGATTTTCTGGGATGAAGCTTGAGAAACTATGATGTTTTGTATGGATGTTTTCTAAATAATTGATGCTTAAAAATTCTACGGCTGCGCCCGATCGCATTTCACAGCGACAGATTTCGGAAAAACTTGTCTCCGCAGGCTTTCACGCTCTTTCTGACCCCCTGCGGATTCAGATTCTGGAGTTGCTGCGAGAACAGGAGTTGTGCGTTTGCGATTTGTGCGATCGACTTTCTGTCCCTCAGCCTAAACTCTCTTTCCACCTCAAAACCCTAAAAGAAGCCGGTTTAGTCCGCAGCCGCCAAGAAGGCCGCTGGATTTACTACAGCCTCAATTTAGCTCAGTTTGTCGCCCTCGAACAGTACCTCGCCGAATACCGCCGCTTCAGCCAGATCCTGCCGGCGCGCCCTTGTTCCGACGCGGGTTAACCCATCAACATTTCTTAATCACTCAAATACTGATATGGCTGTTTTGAGGATTGACATATCAAATTTTATTGATATGATGGGAGGGAAAAAATTACTTGAGAGCGATGGATGCAACAGCTCATCGGTTAGCTTGTGCTCGGCCCGATTGCAGGCGAGAGGCGATCGCCGAATTTTTAGGTACATTTATTTTGGTTTTTGCAGGCACGGGTGCGGTGATGGTTAACAAAACTAGCGCTGGTTCCGTAACTCATTTAGGGATCAGTTTTGTATTTGGGGGAGTAGTAACTGCGATGATTTACGCCCTAGGACACATCAGCGGTGCACACTTTAATCCGGCCGTAACTTTAGGATTTTGGGCGAGCGGCTTTTTCCCAAAATACAAAGTTTTGCCTTACGTTTTAGGGCAGTGTGCGGGTGCAATCGCAGCTTCTAAAGTGCTGCTAATTACTTTAGGTGAAGTAGCAAATCTCGGTGCAACTATCCCTCTCAATGGTCACTGGTTGCAGTCTCTAATTTTAGAAACTGTTTTGACCTTTATCTTAATGTTGGTTATCCTAGGTTCGGGATTAGATAGACGCGCTCACATCGGCTTTGCCGGGATAGCAATTGGGTTAACTGTAGGACTGGAAGCCGCATTTATGGGGCCGATTACCGGAGCTAGCATGAATCCGGCGCGCTCTCTCGGCCCGGCTTTAGTTGGCGGCATTTGGGAACACCACTGGGTTTACTGGGTGGCTCCTATTTGGGGAGCACAATTAGCAGTCGCAGTTTATCGGGAAATATCTAACGGATTTCGGGATTTTAATTGAAAGTATCATGGCAAATTTTACGCACAAACCGAGAATTTTGTTTTTATACGGCTCGTTAAGAGAGCGTTCTTACAGCCGCTTGTTGGCGGAAGAAGCGGCGAGAATCATTGAGGATTTCGGTGCAGAAGTTAGGTTCTTTAATCCTCTAGAATTGCCGATTTATGGTAGCGTTCCCGATACGCATCCGAAGGTTCAAGAATTACGGGAATTGAGCCTGTGGTCGGAGGGTCAAGTGTGGTCTAGTCCAGAAATGCACGGCAATATTACTGGCATTATGAAAAATCAAATTGACTGGATTCCTTTAAGCATTGGGGCTGTCAGACCGACTCAAGGCCGAACTTTGGCGGTGATGCAGGTCAGCGGCGGTTCCCAGTCTTTTAATGCTGTCAATACTTTGAGAATTTTGGGCCGCTGGATGCGGATGTTTACGATTCCGAATCAGTCTTCGGTTGCTAAGGCTTATCAGGAGTTTAATGAAGATGGGACGATGAAGGATTCGCCTTATCGCGATCGCGCGATCGACGTGATGGAGGAACTGTACAAGTTTACCTTGCTGTTGCGGGAGCAAACCGACTATTTGACCGATCGCTACAGCGAACGCAAGGAACAAGCCGCTAAAGAGGCGATCGCACTAGCAAATCGCGCCCTTGAAACATCTAACTAACAACCACCAACTAACAACTAACAACCAACAAAAACCATGAAAAAAGTAATGTTTGTTTGCAAAAGAAACTCCTGCAGATCGCAAATGGCAGAAGGATTTGCTAAAACCATCGGAGCCGGCAAGATTGGAGTCACCAGTTCCGGGTTAGAATCAAGCAGAGTTCATCCGACAGCAATTCAAGTCATGTCAGAAATTGGCATTGACATCACCGATCAAACCTCCAACCCATTAAACGAATTCAATGCAGAAGACTACGATGCAGTAATTTCTCTCTGTGGCTGCGGCGTGAATTTACCCGAAGCGTGGGTATTGCGAGAAGTGTTTGAAGATTGGCAACTCGACGATCCCGACGGACAACCCATCGAAACTTTTCACCGCGTTCGAGATGAAATTAAAGCACGAGTTGAGAAATTAGTGGACTCTCTAAAGTAAGATTAGTGTCAAAATTAGAATTCTTGCCTTGTCGGTTTTAACTCAGCTCTTGCAGTATTGTCAATAAGCCTTTTCTGAACAGGCAAGATGCCTGTTCCACAACAAAATTCCTCTCCTGTGGAACAGGCATCTTGCCTGTTAATCGAGAATGGTGCAAGATGTCAGCTTTAACTGAGTTGTAGTATTGTCAATAAGCCTTTTCTGAACAGGCAAGATGCCTGTTCCACAACAAAATTCCTCTCCGGTGGAACAGGCATTTTGCCTGTTAATCGAGAATGGTGCAAGATGTCAGCTTTAACTGAGTTGTAGTATTGTCAATAAGGCTTTTCTGAACAGGCAAGATGCCTGTTCCACAACAACAAAATTCCTCTTTTGTGGAACAGGCATCTTGCCTGTTATTAAAAAGAGTGCAAGATGTGAGTTTCAATTAACTTTGTAGCGACCTGTTAAAATTTGGATCTGTCGCATCCAAAGAATTAGTGCTAAATTATGAGAGGCGTTCCGCCGGAACGCCTCTACATTCGTTGCGAGCACAGACCAAAAGGTTAGCACATGATTCAGACAGCAGTCACCCCTTTCAAAAACAAAATTAACTCAGCTTTAACTAAAAAGCAGATTACAGTTTTACAAATTAATCTCGGCAAACGCTGCAACCTCGCTTGCACTCACTGCCACGTAGAAGCTAGCCCGACACGAACAGAAGAACTTTCCCCGGAAATTTGCGACCAATTAATTGAAATAATTCGCCGCTTTCCTCAAATTCAAACTGTTGACCTCACCGGCGGTGCTCCCGAAATGCTTTACGGTTTTAAACCGCTAGCGGAAGCTGCCAGGGCGGCAGGTAAAGAGGTAATTGTTCGTTCTAATTTGACGATTTACTTTGAAAAAGGTTTTGAAGATATTCCCGACTATTGCGCGCAGCACCAACTCAGGATTGTGGCGTCGCTTCCCTGCTACCAAGCTGACAATGTGGACAAAATGCGCGGCAACGGTGTTTTTGACAGTTCAATTCGGGCGCTGCAAAAGCTAAATCAGTTGGGATACGGGAAAAACCCAAATTTAACTCTGGATTTGGTGTACAATCCACAAGTGCCGGCAACAGACAAGTTTTCGCTAACACCGGAACAAGGTAAGTTAGAGCAAGATTACAAGCTTTATTTAGCGGAACATTTTGGGATTTGTTTTAATCAATTGTTCGCGATTACCAATTTGCCGGTGGGACGAACTAAGTTCCATTTGGAACATAAGAAACTTCACAAGCCTTATCTGGGGTTTTTGGAGGATAATTTTAATCCCGGTACTCTGGAACATTTAATGTGCCGTAACGAATTGTCGATCGACTATTTGGGCAATGTCTACGACTGCGATTTTAACCAGATGGAAAATCTGCCGGCGAAAACTGGCAGCGGGGAAAAGATAACTGCTGCTAAATTGCTGGAATCTGGCAGTTTAGATGTGATTCAAGAGGTGCAAACGGCTGCTTATTGTTATGGATGTACGGCAGGTTCAGGTTCTAGCTGCGGCGGTACTTTGATTTGAGCAATACAGTAGGGACACTCCAAGAGCCCATAGGTGTCAAGTTAAGGTAGAACCCATAGTCCGGCAGGGGTTTAAACCCCTGCCTCAAAGCTAAAGTCCTCTAAAAGAGGACTGAAGAAGTTATTAGTCCTCTTGAGAGGACTTTCGCTATTAGACAGGGGTTTCAACCCCTGGCGGACTGGCGGGTGGGCGGATGGACTTGGCGGGCTAACAGCTTAAGTTGAGACTAATGGGCACGGCGCCGTGTCCCTACCCTGGAAACGACGGTATATGCAATGAATGAATGGGGAGTTTAAGTAATGAATGATTCGCGATCGCCCGGTGAAGATCCGCCGGCATCAAATAGGTGGAAACTGATTTTAGGGATTGGTTTAGCTGTGGCTTTAATTGCAGCGACCAGGTTTTTTAACTTCCAAGGAATTCTGAAAAATGCCTTGGAGTCGATCGCGAGTCTCGGCCCGTGGGGCCCGGCAGCTTTTATTTTAATTTACATTGTCGCAACGGTTCTATTTATCCCCGGTTCTTTGCTGACTCTCGGTTCTGGCGTTTTGTTCGGAGTCGTTGGCGGTTCGGTTTGTGTTTCCATCGGCTCGGTTTTAGGCGCAACTGGCGCTTTTTTGGTAGGGCGGTATTTAACTCGCGACTGGGTTTCCAAACAGATAGAGGGCAATCAAAAATTTAAGGCGATCGACTCCGCAGTTGCCTCTGAAGGATGGAAAATTGTACTGCTGACGCGGCTTTCTCCAATTTTTCCGTTTAATTTGCTTAACTATGCTTTTGGAGTCACGCAAGTATCTCTAAAAGACTATTTTTTCGCATCTTGGATCGGCATGATTCCCGGAACTGTCATGTATGTTTATATCGGTTCCCTGGCCGGGAGTTTGGCTGCACTTGGATCGCAAGGGCGATCGCGCACTGCTGCTGAGTGGACTCTCTACGGGATTGGTTTGCTAGCAACGATCGCCCTCACCGTTTATGCAACCCGCTTGGCTAAAAAAGCTTTAGACGAAAAAATTTCCCCTTGACACCACAGCGCAAATTAGTAAAATTGTCAATAAGTATTTACCTCTCCCTTAGAATACATTGCTAATTTAAAAAAGTCCGTATTTTCTCTGTGTTATTTACAATTATTTTGTTATACAAACGAGATAGAGATTAAAGATATCGTAAAGCAGTTACCTCAAGTAGGTAAACCGAAGGTCAAAATATAAAGCTGATGCCAAAATAGAAGGCAAGGGTGCGATCGGAATAAGAATTTTTTGCAGCCAGGAATGCAAGTCATACCATTTTAGATTTTAGATTTTAGATTGCGAATGACTGATGCCTAGCAGGGTTGGGATCACCGGCCTACAGTTGCATTATTTTCTGAAACTCGTCTCACGACTTGACTGATATTAATTCTGCCGCATGACCAATACCGTTTGATGAATTTGATTCGGAGAGAACATTTGATGATGCAAAACCCAGCAAATCAAGCCGGATCAGTGTCTGCGCCGCGGCCACACCAAGCAAAAAAGCTGCGCCAATTTTGGGCAAACATCAGCAATTCTGCTCAATCGCAGTGGCAGCAAGCGCACAGTCTTTGGCAACACAGACGGCAGCGCCGCCATTTGCTGACCCTGCTAATTCTGGCCACCACGGCTTTAACGATTAGCACAACTGCTTGCATCAGCTATTTTTTTGTGCGGGGGCTAATCCTTGACAATTTAAAGCAAATAGCACTATTAAAACTAGAAAAAGGCACCGATGAAATCGACCGCTGGCTCAGCAGCCGCAAAGCAGAAATAGAAACCATTGCTTACGATCCTACGGTGGGCACTCTCAATTGGCAATTAGTCGAGCCCCGGTTGCAAGGAGAAATATACAGATTAAAAGAGTATTTCATCCTGTCATTAACTCAACCAGACGGCTCATTTATAAACACTTTAGGCAACCGCGCGAACAGCAAAGACCGCCAACACTTTCAAAAAGCAATGGCCGGACAGCTCAACGTTTCCGACCCGCTGATCGGCCGCAGTACAAAAGTTTCTACGATCATCATTTCAGCTCCTATTTGGGCTTTGCCCCCCGCTCCAAATCAAGTAATTGGAGTCCTATCGGGCAGCATTAAATTAGACCGAGTAACATCTGTCGCTAACAGCTTGCTGTACGGTTCTGACAGTTATGCTTTTGCGCTCAATTCACAAGGAGTGCCAATTGTTCATCCCAACAATAACTTAATCGGAAATATCGACCTGCCGACCCCAAGCTTTTTACAGTCAAAAGACCCCGCACTCTCCACAATTGCGCGACAGATGATCGACCGCCAGACGAACATCGAACTGGTAAAAATAGATAACAAATGGGTGTATGTGGCCTATGCTCCCCTCAAGGAAGTTAACTGGTCGATGGCTTTAGTAATTCCCCGCGAAAATATTGAATCCCAACTGCAAGCATTAAATTTGCTGACATCCGTAGTCGCCGGACTGCTCATCCCGGCAATGCTAGCAGCCATTTGGCTAATTTACTCCTCCGAAAACAATCGCGCTCAAGCGGAGCGAGAAGCCATGCTCAACCGGATTGCTGGACGCATTCGCGCTTCCCTGGAATTAGACAAAATTGTGCAAAGTACAGTCGAAGAAATAGTAAGTTTGCTGCACCTAGAACGGGCGGCTTTTGGTTGGTACAAACCGCAAGAAAACAGGTTACAAATCCTGTGGGAATGTTGCCCATCGGATTCTCCCACAGAAGCGATAAAGTTTGAGTCTTACTTTCTCGAAAATGTGTTAGTACGGAGTGGTCAAGGCGAACCAATTATTCTTTCGAGCGACACTTGGGCGAAGGGTGTAACTCAACCGCCGGAACTTAAAGCTAATAGCTATTTAGCCGTACCTGTCCAGACTCAGAACCAGCCGCAGGGTTATTTAATTTGCAGCCACGCTACTCATTGGCTTTGGAGCCGGGAGGAAATCCAACTGTTAAAAGCAGTAGCAGACCAATTGGCGATCGCAATTACTCAAGCTCACCTTTACAGTCAAACCCAAGACCAAGTAAAACTGCTTAATAGTGCCTTAAATGAACTGAAAAAAACTCAAACTCATTTAGTGCAGAGCGAAAAAATGTCATCCCTAGGTCAAATGGTGGCTGGAATAGCGCACGAAATCAACAACCCCGTTAACTTCATTTCGGCTAATTTGCCTCACACCAGCAAATATACTAAAGATTTATTAGAGTTGGTGAGTTTATACAAAGAAGCCTTCCCAGAGGTTCCCCAGGAAATCGTAGATTTTACCGAAGAAATAGAGTTAGAATTTATCGAGGAGGATTTGCCGCATATATTGAATTCTATGAAAATAGGAAGCGAACGCATTCGCAGCATAGTTCTTTCTTTACGAAACTTTTCTCGCCTGGATGAATCTGACAAAAAGCTGGCGGACATTCACGAAGGTATAGAAAATACCTTGCTGCTGCTCTCCAACCGCATCAAGAATAGAATTTATATAGTCAAAAAATACGGAAAAGTGCCTTCAGTCGAGTGCTATCCGTCTCAGCTCAATCAGGTGTTTATGAACTTGCTGAGCAATGCGATCGATGCCTTGAACGAGATCGATCGCCTGGATAAAATTATTACTATTTCCACGGGAGTAGTTCGCGAACATGGCGCTAAATTTCTGAAAGTGGCGATCGCCGACAACGGCCCCGGCATTCCCGACAGCGTTAAAGACCAAATTTTTAACCCATTTTTTACTACTAAAGAGGTGGGAAAAGGTACTGGTTTGGGGTTAGCAATTAGCTACAAAATTGTAGTGGATGGACACGGCGGCAGCATCAAAATTTCTCAGCCTCCGGGCGGAGGCACGGAACTTTTGGTAAAAATTCCTATTAGTAACGGAAAGTAATACCATTGTAGATTTTAGATTTTAGATTTTAAATTTTAAATTTTAGATTTTAAATTTGGGAATGACTGATGAAATAAGAGTTGGGAGATTGTCTATAGTTGCATTATTTTTGAAAAAGGGTATAAGAAGGAAGTGGAAAGGAAGTCCACGGATTTTGTAACGTTGTAACGGAGGTAAGGGAGAGAAGGAAGAGAGAAGAGCGGCTCAACAGTTTTAATTAATGCTAAGTTGACGGCCGTTGGCTAAAATTAGAAGAGTTTTTGTTAAAGGTGTTTTATGGCTGTTGGCAAGGATACAATTTTCGAGCGCTTTTTGTCGCCCCTGATTCGACTGGCGATCGACGAAGAAGCACTGAAACGACTCTACGAAGGTATCGACTGGGAAACAGCGGGCGATCGCTACCGACAACCCGACTTAGTTTATCCCGAATATTACACCAGCCAAAACTTTCACGGCATTAAACGCGGCTACCTCAACCCCAGTGCCGCCGTTTCCTACGATCCAATCACGCAATATGTTTTGCCTCCCCACGAAACCGTCGTCAGGCAAGGCTTAATTGACGCTGTGCGGGTGAAACCGCGCCGAATCATCGATTTGGGATGCGGCACCGGTTCGACAACGCTCATGCTCAAGCAGGCTTTTCCCGAAGCGGAAGTTGTCGGGCTGGACTTGTCGCCTTATATGCTGGTAGTTGCCGACATGAAAGCGCAAAAAGCCGGATTAAATATCCAGTGGTTGCACGGAAATGCCGAAAGCGTTGCTTTTGGCGATGCCAGCTTCGATTTAGTCGCAGCTTCCTTGCTGTTTCACGAGACGCCACCTGCTGTATCGCGGGCAATTTTGCGAGAAAGCTTCCGACTGCTGAAGGTTGGGGGACAAGTGGCAATTTTGGACGGAAACCAAAAAACTTTGCGGCAGACAGAGTGGCTGACTGATATCTTTGAAGAGCCTTATATTAAGTCTTACGCTGCTGGCAGCCTCGATGCTTGGGCGGGGGCGGCTGGATTCGCGGCGGTGCAAACTCACGAACACTGGTGGGTGAATCAGGTGACGCAGGGTGTGAAACCTTTGCCGGGGGAAGATTTGGAACAGGCCAAGGTGGCGAGGGGGTGGAATTGGGGCGATCGAACTCCTGATGTTGATGGCGATTTACCGGGCATTCCAGCTCCTGCTTGATGTATTGTTGAGGTGTATTTTTCGCCCTTTGGGGGCGGGTTTCATAGATGGTTAGTTTTAGGTTGAGATGGTTGGTAAAACCCGCCCCTACTAACTTGCTAATGACTGATGATTAATGACTAATGATTAATGACTAATGACTAATGACTAATGACTAATGACTAATGACTCTAAAAGCAGTTTTATTTGATTTTAATGGCGTGATTGTTAATGACGAGCCAATTCACGAGAAAATAATCGCACAATTGATGCTCGATGAAAATCTCCAGCTCAAACGTGGGGAGTTTCGAGAAATTTGTTTGGGAAGGAGCGATCGCGCTTGCATTACCGAACTACTCCAGCGCCGAGGACGATTTCTGACAGAAACATATCTCGATCGACTGCTGCAGCGCAAGGCCCAAGCTTACAAAGCTCAAATAGATACTTTGGAGAAACTGCCGATTTATCCGGGTTTGGCAGAATTTATTGACAAAATTCGGGTTGCCGGACTGAAAATGGTCGTAGTTAGCGGGGCAATGCGATCGGATATAGAATTGGTGTTAGATCGGGCCGGTTTGGCAGCAAACTTTGAGTTAATTGTCGCAGGCGACGACTTGACGGCGAGCAAACCAGCACCCGACGGCTATCTATTGGCTGTGGAACTTCTCAACCAGAAATATCCCGACTTTAACCTGCAACCGATCGAGTGTTTGGCGATAGAAGATACTTTTGCTGGGATTGAATCGGCGAAAAAAGCGGGGATTCAGGTGGCGGGCGTAACTCACACTTACCCGTTTCACATGATCCAGCGCCAAGCTAATTGGACGGTGGACTATTTTGCTGATTTAGAGTTGGATAGAGTGGCGGCACTTTGCTCGATCGCCCCCACTGAGCAGGCTGCAGAAAACACTTGACCTTTTTAGCAGTTACGTGCTAGTGTAAGTGACGGTCTGCGAACGTGAGAGCAAGCAAAACCTGTCAGCCTTTTAGATTCGGCAATCCGGCATCTAAAATGCTAAATTAAAACTCAATCAGGGGAATTAGCTCAGTTGGTAGAGCGCTGCGATCGCACCGCAGAGGCCAGCGGTTCGAGTCCGCTATTCTCCATAAATCAGGGGCATTTCTACAGGTGACGATCGTACTCCAAGCGAAGTGCGATCGTCACTTGCTTTGATACTCGCCTATGCAAGTGCGATCGACCCGGTTGCTGCCTAACTGGTAGCATCTCACATTTGTAAAAACACTTCTTCTGGCTCCTTCCTTCTTCCTTCTTCCTCTTTTCTCCTCGCTCCTGACTCCTGACTCCTAACTCCAATTGCTAGCTGGGCTGCTTTCATTAAGATGCTCCCCTGCCTAACTGGTAGCATCAATAAGATAATTTCTGTAAAGAAACCGGGTTTCTAATGTCACACTAATTGCTGAAAAGACGTATTTTGGTGTCTAAACCCGGTTTCCCAAAAAAATCCGCTAAGCCCGCGATCCCAACCCTGATGTCATCAGTCAATCTAAAATCTAACAAGGTATCAGCCCGGTTTCTGCCGCAGTTGCCCTCAATCCCCACAAAACATTCATTTTGTCAAAAACAATAAGTTTTGTAGCTAAAAATACAACAGTCTGCTGGCGCGAGTCTTAATATCAAGTCACTATGTGTTATTATTCTCAATCATCAGACTCATCTGTTCAAGAGTAACAAGAAAAAATGACAAAGCGATTCGATCGGCGGAAATTTCTTTTATACGGTTCTGCTACCCTAACATCAAGTTTATTTCTAAAAGCTTGTAGAACTCCAACTCCAACAGCAACTCCCGCCGCTTCTCCTTCTCCAACTTCAACAGGAACACCAGCAGCAGCAGGTGGCGGAAACACGATCAAAGTAGGAATTTTGCATTCCTTGAGCGGCACGATGTCAATCAGCGAAAAAAGCGTTGTCGATGCCGAACAATTAGCGATAGAAGAAATTAATAAAGCTGGTGGCGTCCTCGGAAAACAAATCGAAGCAGTAGTAGAAGATGGCAACTCAGACTGGCCGACTTTTGCCGAAAAAGCCAAAAAATTGATCGACCAAGATAAAGTTGTCACCGTCTTCGGATGCTGGACTTCCGCCAGTCGCAAAGCAGTATTGCCGGTATTTGAAGAAAAAAATCATATGCTCTGGTATCCCGTACAATACGAGGGTCAAGAGTGTTCCAAGAACATCTTTTATACCGGCGCGGCACCAAACCAACAAATCGAACCAGCAGTTGACTGGCTGCTAGAAAATAAAGGCAAAAAATTCTTCTTAGTCGGGTCTGACTACGTTTTCCCCCGCACGGCAAATACCATTATCAAGGCACAGCTAGCAGCCAAAGGCGGCGAATTAGTTGGGGAAGATTACATTCCTTTGGGCGGGACAGAAGTCACGCCAATTATTACTAAAATTAAGGCCGCTTTGCCAGACGGAGGCGTCATTTTCAATTCCCTCAACGGCGACAGCAACGTAGCATTTTTCAAACAGTTGCAGGGTGCAGGTTTGGGCCCGGACAAATATCCGTCAATGTCGGTCAGTATTGCGGAAGAAGAAGTAAAGGCGATCGGCGTAGAATATCTTAAAGGTCATTACGCCGCCTGGAATTACTTCATGACTGTGGAATCTCCGGCTAATACAAAATTTGTGGAAGCTTTCAAGGCAAAATACGGCAAAGATAGAGTGACCAATGACCCGATGGAAGCAGCTTACATCATGGTTTACCTGTGGAAGCAAGCTGTCGAAAAAGCAGGGACAGCCGACGATTTGGAAAAAGTGCGGGCAGCCGCTTTGGGTCAAACCTTTGAGGCGCCGGGGGGCACAGTAACGATGGATGTTAACCATCACCTTTCTAAATTTGTGCGGTTGGGCGAAGTTAGAGACGACGGTTTATTTAACATCGCTTTTGCTACACCACAAGCAGTGAAGCCGGTGCCTTGGAATCAATTTGTCGCTGAAACAAAAGGCTTTGCTTGCGATTGGTCAGACCCCGCAAAAGGTGGCAAATTCAAAGCTTCATAAGTAGCTAATACCAATTTGGTTAACGTTGGTAACGTATCTTTTATCCCCCTAGGGTGTGTCTTTAAACCCGGAGATCCCCCCAGCCCCCCTTAATAAGGGGGGAGTAAGAGCATTCAAAGTCAATCTCTACTTCCTTAATAAGGGAAAACAGGAGTCTCCTGGCGTCACCCCCTACTCCCCTTAAGAAGGGGGAACTGGACTCTTCAAAGTCAACCCCTACTCCCCTTCTTAAGGGGGATTTAGGGGGATCTAGACTCGGCTACAAGCGAAATATACAGAGGGTTTTAGTTCTAAGTTGACACCAATAGGGTAAAACCAGCCCCTAATTATCCACAAACGAAGTTAACCGACTTGATGCAGGAGTAACAAAATTGGCGATATTAGATGGTTTATTTAACGGCATTAGCATCGGCGCTGTTTTACTAATTGCAGCCCTAGGATTAGCGATTATTTTCGGGCTTATGGGCGTGATTAATATGGCTCATGGCGAGTTGATGATGCTAGGGGCTTATACAACTTTCGTCGTGCAAAATGTCTTCAAAGGTATCGGAGGATTTGCTTTTGAAACCTATATTTTATTTGCGATTCCCCTAGCTTTTTTAGTAGCTGCATTGGTAGGATTAATTCTCGAACGCGGAGTGATTCGCTATCTTTACGGGCGGCCGCTAGAAACTCTGCTGGCAACTTGGGGCGTAAGTTTAATTTTGCAGCAGTTTGTCCGCAGCGTAAGTTGGGTTCTGGTAATTGGGATTGCGGTGTTTTGTTTGCTGTTTTTTGGCGGTTTGCGGGTGCTGAAATCTCGCCTTGATTTCGATCGCATTCGCAGCAAAGTTATCGCCCTAATTTTGCCTTTATCTTTGGGTATTTCCTGGGCAGTGAGCGCCTTTTTAGGGCAAACTTACAAACTGGCAGTAACTCAACCTTGGTTTGGCGCTCAAAATGTGGACGTGACTGCACCGAAATGGTTGCGGGGCGGGATACCGCTGGGCAATTTTCAGTTGCCCTACGCGCGAATTTTTATTATTGTCCTCACCGGAATTTGTTTGGCGGGAATTTACCTATTTTTGCAAAAGTCTGTGTGGGGATTGCGGATTAGATCCGTGACACAAAATCGCAGCATGAGTGCGTGTTTGGGAATTCCTACCGAACAAGTAGACGCGCTGACTTTTGCTTTGGGTTCGGGGCTGGCAGGTGTTGCTGGCTGCGCGATTAGTTTGATTGGTTCGGTAGGGTCAAATACCGGACAAAATTATATAGTCGATACGTTTATGGTGGTGGTTGTGGGCGGTGTCGGCAAGATTGTGGGGAGTGTAGTTGCTGCGATCGCGATCGGCACTGCAAATTACCTGATCGGTTCGGGAACATTAGCATTAATGTTCGCTCCTGTCAAGCCTTTAGCCGACTTCTTCACATTTTTCGCCACAACCAGCATGGCAAAAGTAATGGTATTCGCCTTAATTATGGCTTTTCTGCAAGTGAAGCCGGGAGGGATTTTCCCGCAAAAAGGGCGGACGGTAGAAAATTAAAAATTACAACTGCGAGTGTAGCGAAAAATGCAGAAAACACATCAGAAACCCTGGCTAAAAGAAGCGGCAATTGTCAGCGCGATCGCCCTCACATTCATCTTACTCCTCCCAGGAATACTCCCCGACGTTCGGCTCAATCAATTGGGGCGGTTTTTAGCACTAGCAATTGCAGCCCTCGGCATAGACTTGATTTGGGGATACACCGGTTTACTTAGTTTAGGGCATGGGGTGTTTTTTGCGATCGGCGGCTACGCTTTCGCCATGCACCTAAAACTGCAAATTCCCCCAACCGCCAGCAGTCAATTGCCAGAATTTATGAACCTCTACGGCGTTACCGAACTCCCCTGGTTTTGGCAACCATTTTATTCATTTCCTTTTTCAGCATTAGCAGTAGTTCTCATCCCCGCCATCTTGGGCGCACTTTTAGGTTATTTAGTATTCCGCAATCGAATTCGAGGCGTTTACTTTTCAATTCTTACCCAAGCAGCAACCATTGTATTTTTCAACTTCTTTAACGGTCAGCAAAAACTGATTAACGGAACCAACGGACTTACAGACTTTAAAACCTTGTTCGGAGCCACAGTAAATGACCGAGATACTCAATATATTTTCTACATTCTCACCATACTATTTCTAGCAGCAACTTACGCCCTCTGCCGATGGCTGACCAGCGGGCGTTTCGGCCGCCTGCTAGTAGCAATTCGCGACGACGAAGTGCGCCTGCGTTTCTCTGGTTACAATCCCACAGGATATAAAGTTTTAGTCTTTGCAATTTCCGCCGGTTTAGCCGGGATTGCAGGCGCATTATTTACCGTACAAACCGGAATCATTTCGCCAAAAGCAATGGATATTGCCTTTTCAATTGAAATGGTAATCTGGGTCGCAGTGGGAGGTCGCGCCACATTATCTGGAGCAATATTGGGAGCGCTGCTAGTCAACTTTGGTAAAAGTTTCTTGAGCGAACAATTCCCCGAAGTTTGGCTGTTTTTCCAAGGTGCGCTATTCCTCATAGTAGTCACAGTGCTGCCCGACGGCTTAGTCGGATGGCTGCAACATCAAGGTTTCGGTCAAATCCGCAGGTTGTTCAGAAGACCTAAGTACGCATCTACTTACCCCAGCCTGGAACAAGACCCCCAAGTGCAGCTCGAAAAAGAAGAACTTGAACATTGAGTAAAAAAATATCGTGTAATTTAGAAGGAGGCTGACATAAATAAATGTCACCTACAACAGACAAACAAAGCAATCGCCATAGACTTGGCAAAGGCTGCGTTTATCTCTGTCTGAGGAAACGCAATATATATGTCCACCTACTTAGATATCCGTAGCAAGTAGCTTCGTTCTTTAACTTGAGGGGCAACATATGGCAGATATTATTGACTACAAAATCTACGGCGACGATTTGCAACTTATCGAGATTGAACTCGACCCCAAAGAAGGTGTTAGGGCTGAAGCTGGAACCATGACATACATGGAAGGCGACATCCAAATGCAAACATCCACAGGCGGCGGCTTATTTCAAGGTTTCAAACGAATGCTGACAGGAGCTGGTTTTTTCATTACCACCTTTGTCAACGCCGGAAATCGTAAAGCCCGCGTAGCTTTTGCCGCCCCCTATCCGGGTAAAGTAATTCCCCTTGATTTAGGCCAACTTGGCGGTAAATTTTTGTGTCAAAAAGACTCATTTCTCTGTGCGGCCAACGGCATTGACATTGAGGTAGCATTCACCAAGCGGCTCGGTGCCGGTTTCTTTGGCGGAGAAGGTTTTATTCTGCAAAAATTGCAGGGTGACGGGCTAGCTTTTGTTCATGCGGGAGGAACAATAGTTGAGAAAAATTTGGGAGTTGGCGAAGTGTTGCGAGCGGACACTGGTTGTTTGGTAGCTTTTGCGCCGACTGTAGATTACGATATTCAGTTTGTGGGCGGGTTTAAAAATGCTCTATTTGGCGGCGAAGGCTTGTTTTTGGTCAAGCTAACCGGGCCTGGAAAAGTGTATTTGCAAAGTCTGCCGCTCTCGAAGTTAGCTGAGCGAATTATGGCTGCTTCTCCACCTCCAGTGTCGAGCAGTTCGAGCAGTTTTACTTGAGAGTCAAATAACTATTTATGTGCTTGTGTAGGGTGCGTCAGCCCGCAGATTTCCTGGCTTACCCAGAGACTGTTAACTGACGCACCTTCTAAGAGAAAATCAGCGCTGTCAGGTGCGTCAGCCAACAGATTTTCCGGCTTACCCAGAGACTGTTAACTGACGCACCCTACCCGGAGAAATCACCTATGAATGGAAAAGTATTAGAAATCGAAAACTTGACTGTGAGTTTTGATGGTTTTAAAGCCATCAACGGTTTAAATTTTAGTATGGATGCGGGGGAACTGCGAGTTATTATTGGCCCCAATGGTGCGGGAAAAACAACTTTTCTCGATTCAATTACCGGGAAGGTGCAGCCGACAGAGGGCAGGGTGTTATTTAAGGGACAAAATTTACGCAAGTTGTCGGAAGATAGGATTTCGCGCTTGGGAATTGGTCGCAAGTTTCAGACGCCGCGAGTTTACTTGAATTTAACGCCACGCGAAAATTTGGAATTGTCTTGCAGCCGCCATAAAAATGTTTTTTCGACTTTGTTCAAGCCTGCTTCTGCTGCTGAAAAACGCACGGTGGCGGGTTTGTTAGAAACAATTGGTTTAGTTGCTAAAGCTGATATTTCGGCGGGTTTGCTTTCTCACGGGGAAAAGCAATGGTTGGAAATTGGAATGTTGGTGGCTCAATCTCCTGATTTGTTGTTGGTAGATGAACCTGTGGCGGGTTTGACGGATGAGGAAACGATGTTAACTGGAGAGTTGCTAATTTCGCTGGCGGAAAGTCATTCGGTGTTGGTAATTGAACACGATATGGAGTTTGTGCGGCAAATTGCGCGGCAGGTGACGGTGTTGCATCAGGGTGCGGTTTTGTGTGAGGGGACTATGGATGAGGTGCAAAATGACGATCGGGTAATTGAGGTATATTTGGGAAAACCTGAAGAATAGTTATTAGTCAACAGTCAACAGTGAACAGTGAACAGTCAAAAGTCAACAGTCAACAGTCAACAGTCAACAATTATGCTACAAGTCTCTAATTTGAATGTTTACTACGGCGAAAGTCACATTTTGCGCGATGTCGATTTAAGCGTAAATGCTGGGCAAATGGTTTGCTTGATCGGCCGCAATGGTGTGGGCAAAACTACTATGCTAAAAACGATTATGGGGTTGCTGCAACCGCGCAGTGGCACTATTGCTTTTGGCGGAGAATCTATTGCTTCTAAGTTGACTTACCAGCGGGCTAGATTAGGCATTGGTTATGTGCCTCAAGGGCGTGAAATTATTCCACGTTTGACGGTAAAAGAAAATCTTTTGTTAGGTTTGGAAGCGAAACCAACCAAAACCAAAAATCCTGAAGTTCCTGATGAAATTTTTGAGTTATTTCCGGTTTTGAAAACTATGCTCGATCGCCTGGGAGGTGATTTGAGCGGGGGACAGCAGCAGCAGTTAGCTATTGCTAGGGCTTTGATGGGTGAGCCGCAGTTGCTGGTTTTGGATGAGCCTACGGAGGGGATTCAACCATCTATTATTTTAGATATTGAAGCTGCTGTGCGCCGTGTGGTTGCGACTAGGGGAATTTCTGTTTTGTTGGTGGAGCAACATTTGCATTTTGTGCGGCAAGCTGACTGGTATTATGCTATGCAAAAAGGCGGGATTGTGGCTTCTGGAAGCACTAGCGAGTTAAGTGATGAGGTGATTCAGAGGTTTTTGGCTGTTTGAATAGAATTGAAGGAAGGCACGACACGGATTTTGACGATGACAGCGAGCGCCTCAAAGAGCAAGAAGGGCAAGCGTTTAGATTTGAAAAATGGCTTATTCGTCTGGGTTCGCTTGGTATTCTGCGATCGCAGTTTGGATTTCCTCGGCGGAGACATTTGCTTGTTCTGATTTCGAGTAAATCAGGTGTAAAACAACTTGAGTCGGTGATTCAACTTGATAAATCAAGCGATAACCGCCGCTCTTACCAACTTGGGAATCACTGTTTTTAGCCCGGACTTTGTAAACGGTGTATTGAGTCCCTGTAATCTGGTTTCCTATGAAGTTTCCTTGGATAAGCTCATCAAGGACTGGCTGAATATCGGTTTGAATTTGGCGATACTTTTTAGCGAGTCCTTTGAGGCGACGTTTGAAAAGTACCGTGAACGTGACTTGGACTGACATATCAGACATTGATACCGTCCCAGAGTTCCGATATGGGAAAGGTTTGTCCCGCTTTGGCTTGGTGGAGGGAGGCTTTCAGATCGGCGAGGATTTGCTCGTTGGAGTCGGTATCTGAGTCAAAATCTGAGTCGAAGTCTGGGGCGATCGCGGATTGTTTCCGACTGGTCAAAAATTCCAGAAATGCCAGCGTTTGCTCTAAAAGTGGCTCAGGAGTCCGTTCGATCGCTTCGAGAAGGCGTTGTTTAATCGGCGACATAAGACTACCTCTATTATTAATTATTTTTTCTGCCGTCTGGCATTGTGGTGCCGGCCATGCTTGCTCGATCGATACTAGCGCCATCTATATTAGCATTGCGGAGGTTGGCCTCGGAAAGATTGGCATCTCTCAAGTCCGAAAATCGCAAGTCTGCACCGTCTAGATTTGTCTTTGTCAAGTTAGCTTTTCTAAGGTTAGCGTTGCTGATTCTCGCTCCTACTAATTCGGCTCCGCTTAAGTTTGTGCGAGCTAGATTGGTGTTGACAAAATCTGATATCTCGAAGCGACTACCGCTGAGGTTGGCATCTGATAAATCTGCTCCTGTAAGGATGGGATTTTTTAAGTTAAGGTTAACTAATTTTACTGCTCGGAGGTCGCAGCGGGAGCAGCTTTGAGTTAGCAGCAGCGTTTCGACGTTGGCGTTGATTTGGTCGATTTGTTGCTGGGAGAAATTTTCGGCAAATTCTGGGGAGACGTAGCCGAGGTTTTTGGGGTCGGCTGGTTTTGGTTGGGGTGTTTGTATTGGGGGTGTTTGGATTTGTTGGGGTGTTTGGATGGGTTGGGGTGTTTGTGGTTGGGGTGTTGGGATTGGTTGGGGTGTTGGGATTGTTTGGGGTGTTGGGATGGGTTGGGGTGTTGGGATTGTTTGGGGTGTTGGGATGGGTTGGGGTGTTTCTATTTGCCCGATCGCACTTAGTTGCAGCCCCACCTTCGGCAAATCGAGAGTTGCTGCAAAAATTAGTAGGGCGATCGACATTATTGTGAGTTTTTTCATAAATCTCTAACTTTTTGTTTGCCAAAATATCATTTATATGGTATGATACCTCGAAAAGTGAACCCCCTACATTTCGCTAAATAAATCAAAATTTAGATAAAAAACTTCGGAACCATCAGGTGCGCGAATTAACTTTTCTATTACCGGAGGCAGTTGCTGTTGACGGTACAATTCGGGAATCTCGCAGAAGCTTTCTTCGGTAATTTCCAAAATTTTTGGCATATCAGGAAGGGGAATCCCCAACCGATCGCTTTTATTTAAGGTACAAATAATCAGGTATTTGCAGTCAGCCATGCTCGGACTGCTGGGAAATATTGTGGATAAATTAATTATGGTAATCAGTTCTTCTTGATGCCGCAGTAAACTATTACCGTTAGGTAAAATGCCGTAGGCATTAAAGTTTTTAACAATGCGCTCCACTCGTTCAATAGCAACAGCATAATAAATTTTTCCTATTTCAAAGGAAACAAATTTTTTAGGGGCAATTCTAACAGTGGCTTGTTTCTGGCTCCGAAATCGGCGATTGTAATTGGCGTGAGTCATTCGATTTTAGATTTTAGATTTTAGATTTTAGATTGAGGATTATTGGATTTTAGATTGAAGATTATTGATTTTATCTCAACTCCCTTGGCATCTGAATTATTCATCTCTCTCTTCCCTTTCTCTGTATCCTCTGCGTCCTCTGCGGTTTAATCATTCCGATACAACCGGAATTGATATTAGGTTTTAGATTGAAAAATATTGGATTTTAGTAGGTGAGTCGGCTGCGTAGCTTCCCACTATAATTAGCGTACTCAATTACCTTTGAGCTAAGTTTTGTTTGAGATTAGGGATTATTTGAGTGGAGATTTGAGATTTTGGCTTAAATTATTGAGTGGTGGATTAATTTGGGGATAGCTTGTAAAAGTTGGGCTTCGCTGTAAGGTTTGGTGAAGTATTGATTTGCGCCTAATTCCATTGCCATTTGCCGATGTTTTGCCCCGCTACGGGATGTCAGCATGGCTACGGGAATCTTAGCAAACCGTTCGGTCGATCTGATCGATCGCAACAATTCAAATCCATCCATCCGGGGCATTTCAATATCCACGATCGCCAAACTGCAATCAAGACCATTTTGCAACTTTTCCAGGGCATCCACGCCGTCTTTAGCCTGTACCACCCGGTAGCGAGCACGAGTCAGCGTCAGAGACAGCAACTGGCGAATTGTATAGGAATCATCCACTACCAAAATCTGCGGTGACCGACTCACACTCGCCGGTATCTCCTGCACTTTACCGGAGATAGCGGCGATCGAACTATTTACCACAGGTTGCCGCACCAAATCGTCCACATCCAGAATATTCACCACGCGCCCGTCCCCCAAAATCGTAGTCCCCAAAACGCCGCGAGGCTTGGATAGAGGCGGTGGCAAAGGTTTAACCACAATTTCCTGCTGACCGATCAGCCGTTCCACGGCCACCGCCAGCATTCCTTCGGTAGAAGCCAAAACCAGGACAGGAATTTCGTCTTGGGTCAAAGGGTCAGGAGAGGGGGCATCCGGCCCGACGACGCTGTATTCGAGCAAATCTTGCATTCTCACCAAACGAATAAATTCCTCCCGCCACCACAGCATCGGCTGATTGCCGGCAATGTGAACTTCCGAGGCTTTAATGTGCAGAATTTCCTCGACTGCATCAAGCGGCACTGCTATTTTATTGTGATCGGTCTTCACCATCAAAGCATCAGTAATCGACAACAGCAGTGGCAGTTTAATGATAAAACTCGTACCTTTTCCCAGGCGAGAGTCTATTTTCACAGTCCCCCGCACAGTCCGCAAATTTGTTCGCACCACGTCGAGTCCGACTCCCCGCCCCGAAAGGTCGCTGACCCCTTCTGTAGTGCTGAAACCCGGCCAGAACAGAAAATCGTAGAGTTCGGCAATGGAAAATTCTTGAGCTTGTTCCTCCGTAGCCAAACCCTTTGTGACAATTTTACGGCGAATCATTTCCGGGTCAATGCCTTTGCCATCATCGGCGACAGTAATAATAGTTTGGCCGCCTTGGTGGCGGGCTTCTATTTCTATTTGACCGCTGGCCGGCTTGCCGCTTGCTTTCCGAACTTCGGGCATTTCGATGCCGTGGTCGAAAGCGTTTCTCACTAAGTGTATTAAGGGGTCGCGCAAAGCATCGAGCAAACTTTCGTCAATTTTGGTATCTCTTCCCACTAGCAGCAAGTTGACATCCTTATCGTATGTGAGACACATCTCCCGGAGCGCTCTGGGCAAGTGATCCACGGCGCGACTGAAACTCACGACTCGCAACTGCATGACGCGGCTGCGTAGTTGTTCGGTAATGCGGCGCAGTTGGTCGGTACTGCGCTCGAATTTCATGGCTAAGGTGTCTAATTTGGTGGCGGATTGAGAAATTGCTTGGGCAGTTTCGATGACTTCTGCGGCTGTCGAGTGGAACTCTGTATAACGATCCATCTCTAAGATATCGAAGTGAGCATGAACCGGAGAGGATTTGCCGTTAGCAATCATGGGGAATTCTGTTTCAGCAGCAGCAAGTTTTCCCAATCCAGAGTTCCCGTTTCCCCCTCTCCACTCTGCAAAGCTCAGTCTGTCGTATTCTTCTCGCAACTGGCCGCCGAATTGGTTCAAATCTACGATGTTGCGGCGGATGCGCTTGACTTCGCCGCGCAGTTCGGATTCTTGAAGTTCTAAATTTGTACGGTTGATGACTAATTCCCCGACTAGATTCACCAATTCAGTTAAGCGTTCTAAGTCTACCCGGATTGTCGGCCTTTGCGGGTTGGGGACTGGGAGAGTGGGGGAGGGGGAGATTTCGGGGGGAGTGGGAGAGGGGGAGATTTCGGGGGGAGTGGGAGAGGGGGAGAGTGGGAGAGGGGGAGAGGGGGAGTGGGGGGGAGTGGGAGAGATTTCGGGGATGTCGATCGCCCTTCCTTCCAATATTTGTTGGCGTGCGGTTTGCAAGTTTTGGGCGATCGCCCAACCGTCGGATTGCAACCGTTGTACAGTCAAGTCTGGAGAGTCAATCAAATCTCGGAGGGCTGCGGCGACTTTCCCAAAATCAGGCAACTGCAGCATTCCAGCCAAACCGGAGAGTTGGTAGTAAACCTGGTTGAGGGTGGTGACGCTTGTTGCCAAATCTGCTTCGGAAGCTTGGGAAAGCTCGGTTTCGAGGCGATTGAAGAGTGCCGGCACTTGCTGTTCAAAAATCAGTTTCAGGGTTTCGGGGGCGGGCCCTTGGCTGGCTGCGAGGACTGGCTGCTGTTCTGACTTGCCGTACTTGGCCTGGAACTGGGCGAAAATTTGGGCGATCGCCTCCAAGTTTTCCGTTTGATCCGGAGTTGTAATATCGGAGTGTTGAACTGATTCGATCGTAATCTTTTTGAGAGCATCCACCCCCTGCAGCAAAACACTCACAGTAGTCGGTTCCAGGGCCGCCAAGTCTGTGCGATCGCGCAAAATGACAAAACAGTCCTCCAGCGTGTGAGCCGCCGCCGATACGTTTTGAAAGCCCAACATCGAACCCGCACCTTTAATCGAGTGAGCCGCCCGAAACATTTCTTTAACTGCCGCTTGTCGCTCTTTCAAACCCGCAGCTTCCATCGCCAGCAGATTTGTTTCCATTGACTGGAGAAACTCTTCGCATTCTGCGGTAAAAGCATCTATTAATTCGTTTAAATCGTCATCATTCATATGAGCGGCCAAGATAAGCAGCCAGTAGTTTTGAACTCTTACCGATAACCTCGGTTCTTTGCTAATCGTTTGAACTCAAGGAATTTTCTAAGGAATTTTCTTTCGTTATTTCCGATCGCAAGCCAAGTTGTTGCCGCACTGCTTGCAATGATTTTCCTCTTTTTGCCTTCGGGCGATCGCTTGGAGGTGGCACATCGTCAGCCGAAATAACAGGTTTTTTTAGAGCAGCAAGGAGTTGGTTTAATTCTTCTTGAAGTTCTTCCACTGATTCTCCAAAAGGTGCGGTTTCTTTTTCAGAGCAGGCTGCGATCGCACCCTTATCGTCATAATACACCGTGCGAATTGTGTACCCGCCATCCTCAAAAAATACTCGATAATCCCAGTTCATCATAGTTCTTCCTCTGCTCCTTGAAATATGTATCTATTCCCCTGCTTGCCAGCGATGCGCTCTATAGCTGGTAAAAGTATAGTCATTTATAGACATGGGAGGCTTCAAGTCCCTCCCCTTTCACTTTTACTTTGAGCGGATTAACCCGCCTTGGCTGAACTACGCAGCTCCCTATCCCATCGCTGAAAGCATTTGGGATTGCTTTTCTGAGGATATTGTACGCTGCATTCACATCGGAATTAATTAACCGACCAGCCGATGTTTTGTACAAACCTCTTTTAATCCGCTTGCCAGTGAACACAGGCTCTTTATCAGTTTTTCCGTAAACAGGAATTGGGTCTAAACACAGAAAGTTGGCCCGTGAACTATAGGATTCTTCCTGCACAATTACCTTGATTCCCACCAGCCGAGCTTTGTATTCTAACATCTCAATTAATCTAGAGTGAGGAATACTGACAAAATTTTGGTTGGTTTGTTTACCTAGATTGATATCGGTTTTCCACTGTGCATTTTTGCCGATTACCAGCGTTCCAATTTGGTTCACTACCAAATGGTCAACAATCACACGACTAGCATGATGCAAATAATTATCAACTTTCTGGTTGCGACAGCGAGTTAATCGCTGAATCCTGGGTGAAGTTTTGCGATTCCCTTTCAATTGGGATTGTAATCGGGATTTGCGTTTGTTGTAGAACTGGTTAATCGATTTTAATGGTCGCCCGTTAATCAACAAAGGGATAAATCCCGGTTGATTTGAAGTTAACGCCACTAAATTATCCAGTCCTAAATCAATACTAGCTACAGAGTTGGCATTGCTGAGGGTGGACTCCGGTTCATCATAAATCACCTCAATTACATAGGAATCACATTTCGGAACCAGTCTAACTTGACAAATCTGGTTGGGATTGAGTTGGGTTTTAATTAAAAGTTCTGTACCCGAAAGTTTAATGATTCCTTTATTCAACTGTTTGCTACTAATTGCTTGAATCGTGTAGACGAGAAGGTTTCGCCCTTTAGTCTTATCTTTGTACTTTGGCAATTTTGGGCTACCCGTGAATTTTGAAGAGTCAGCTTTGTAAGCTTTAACGGCTTCAAAAAACGATTTCCAATTCTTGTCTAAAACCATTAAGATTTGCTGACTTACTTTAGCAGGCAAAGCCTTGTAGGCTTCATGAGATTTCATCAATCGGTTCATTTCGTTGTAATTGACATAGCCCCATCCATAAATAAAGTTCTGACGAATGACGTAATTGGCGGCATTGTAGAGGTTTTTGGATTTAAAGGCTAGTTCGTCAATTTGGGCGAAACGATGTTCCGTGGATTTAATGATGTGCCTCTCTGTTAATTGCATTTGAGATTTCCTTTCTTCAGGCTGTGCGTCTTCCTTATTCAACACTCACAACATAATACCATTATTGTTTATAATTGATTATAAACTCAATGAAGTTTTACAATACCGTCAACAATTACATTCTGTTCGTGTTTCTTAAACCACTGCAAATCCTCAATCGCTTGGTCTGTAAACTCAATCTCAAACACTATAGCCCCAACCTAAAAGTATTTCAAATACTCATCCATCTTACCATTCATCGCACACTGCCACAATACCCAGAACCCCGACTTCTTCAATAAGTCGGGGTTCTAAAATTACGAACGGAAATTCGCCACCGACTTTTGCAATTGGCCCAGAGAACCAGACAACTCGTCCAAAGATGCTTTTACATCCGCACCTTTTTGTGCGGTAGTATTCGCAATCTCGTTGACTTGCTGCATACTGTTAGCAATTCCCTCAGCCGAAACAGTTTGCTTGGCAGATGCGCTAGTAATATTCTGTACCAAAGCATTCATTTCTCGACTAACTTCGATGATGGCATTGAGGTGAGTTTTAGCTTCGCTTGCCAGCTTAGTGCCTTCCACTACCTCCAGCGTCCCGGATTCCATTGCCTTCATCACGCGGCTGATTTCTTCTTGAATTGTACCGACAATTTCCGAGATTTCCTCAGTAGCGCCGGCGGATCTTTCTGCTAATTTCCGCACTTCTTCGGCAACAACTGCAAAGCCTAAACCTTGTTCGCCGGCTCGCGCCGCCTCAATAGTAGCATTCAGAGCTAATAAATTAGTTTGCGAAGCAAGTTGAGAAATCGAAGTCACAATTTTGCCAATTTGCTGCGAAGATTCGCCCAAACGCTTCATCATTTTCGAGGTAGAGGCGATCGTCAACCGGAGCCCGTTAATACCTTCGACAGCTCGATCGACTGCCATACCGCCGACTTCAGCCGTTTGAGAAGACTGCTGAGCCACTGTTTCTGCCCGCACCGAAACATCTCGCACGTCGCGGATCGAATTCACAATCCGCTCGATTTCGCGCATGATGGCAGATATTTTTGCTGCTTGAATTTCTGCCTGTTGGGTGAGTTGACTGGTATTGTTAATTGACTCGGCGGTGGCAGATGTTACCTGTTCGGCTAAAGTTTGAATTCCCGTTACCACTTTCCGCAGAGAACCGATTAAGAAGTTGAAAGAGTCGGCGACAGCACCTAAAACGTCGTTAGTCACTTCCGCCCTGACTGTCAAGTCGCCTTGAGCCGCGCCTTTAATTTCTCCCAACAATTTAAGGACTTGCTGCGTCAGAGAATCAGCTTCAGCTTTACGTTCTGCTGCCAATTTTTCTAGTCGTTCTTCTGCCTCTTTGCGCTCGGTGATGTCAAAGCGAATGGCGATATATTTGACTATTTTGCCGCTGGTATCAAAGATGGGGGAGATCGTCGAATTAACCCAGTAAAACGAGCCATCTTTGCGTCGGTTTTTGATTTCCCCTTTCCACACCAAACCGCGAGAAAGTGTCACCCACATTTCTTCAAAAAATGATTTGGGATGGTAGCCGGAATTGACGAGGCGGTGGTTGCGGTGCAGGAGTTCTCCCATGCTGTAACCGGAGATTTCAATGAATCCGTCGTTGACGTAGGTAATCATGCCTTGGAGATCGGTCTCGCTGACGATCGCCGATTCGTCTAGGGCATTTTGCCGCGTTTTGAGTTCTTGCAGCAAGCGTTCCTGTGCCTCGGCCAACTGCTGCATTTGCTGCTGGGATGCTCTTTGTTCGGTGACGTTGCGGCAAACCACTACGCCGCCTTTAAGCGCCCCCGTTTCGTCTTTGAGCGGCCGGCCGTTAATTTTCACCCACAGGCCTTCTGGCTTCCCTCGGTGGCGGGTGAAAAGCTCTACTTCGTCACAGGCTTCTCCTCGAACCGCGCGCGATAAAGGTATGTCCGCTGGGGGATAGGGAGTTACGGTATCGGGCAAGAATAAACCGTATCTTGCCGACCATTCGTCGGGAAGAGTATCTGTCGAACCCGTGCCAAAGATATCTTGGGCGGCGGGGTTGAACAACACAAAATTGCTATTTTCGTCGGCAGCAATTATGCCGTCGCCAATGCTGTTTATTAGCAGTTGCAAGAGATTGCTTTGCTGCCGAAATTGGTCTTCGGAACGGGCTAATTGGGCTGTTGTTTTTTCCAGTTGCACCATCGCCTGTTTGCTTTCGGTAATGTCGCGAGCCACTGCATATATGAACTTTTGTTCGGCTTCAGGTCGCGCTTTCCACGACAGCCACTTGTAGGAACCGTCTTTGCAGCGGTAGCGATTTTCAAAAGCGATTGTTTCGATGCCGCTGGATAATTTGCCGGTTTCGGCTACTGTTTGTTCGCGATCGTCTGGATGGACGAAATTGAGAAAAGGTTGGTCTTCCAGTTCTTCTAGGGTGTAGCCGAGGCTGTTTACCCAAGCGGGATTGACGCGCTTGAATTTGCCTTCAAAATCTGCAATACAAAGCAAGTCGAGAGACAGGGTGAAAAATCGATCGCGCTCTAGTTCTGCTTTTTTGCGATCGGTAATTTCGATCGCCACACCGCCGACACCGATGGGTTTGCCGTCAGATCCGGGCAAAGGAAAATATGACGCCAGCCAATCTCGCATGACGCCCGGTTCGTTGACGGTTGTGCCCGACACCTCAACGTTTAAAAACGGTTGGTTGGTGACAAGAACTTGCTGCAACATCGGCTGTAGGGTATCGATCATTTCGGGTACAACTTCCCTCACCGTCTTGCCGAGGTGTTCGGCAACTGAGACGGCGGTGGTTTCCGCTAATTTCTCGTTGACTTGCACGAAGCGCAACTGCTCGTCAAAAATAAACATTGAGGCCGGGGCGGCTGCGAAAAATGCGTCAAAGCGACTTTGACGCAAAACTAATTCTCGTTCTAGCGCTTTGCGATCGCTGATGTCGCGGCCTTCTGGAATTAGCAGCACGACTTTGCCGCTGTCGTCTACGATCGGCTTGAGGGAGAAGTCCACAGTTATCACAGCACCCCCAGCAACGAGCACGTCGGCTTCGTAGCGGACTACCTCGCCGGCTGCAGCTTTTGTGAGCGCTGCTTGCACTTTTTGCTTGGCTTCTGGGGAAATTTGCCACCACAAATTATCTACAAACTGCGTGCCTACGAAGTCTTCGCGCTCCATTCCGGCGACGGCGAGGGCTGTTTGGTTGACTTCCAAAACGGTTCCGTCTGGTTTTAGCAGCCCCACTAATTGGAACGATTGGTCAAAAATGGCTCGGAACAGTCTTTCGCGATCGCGCACCATCTCTTCTGCGCGTTTGCGATCGCTGATGTCGCGAGTAACTGTTGCGAACCCCATAGGCTCATCGGTTTCTGGGTGTTTGACTGTAAATAGGGTGAAGTCAACCGGAAAGTCTTCGCCGGTTTGAAAGTTCCTCAAGCGGAATTCACCCTGCCAAAAACCGTCTCGCACAGTAGCCGGCACGATTTCTTCTTTGAAAATCTTACCATTTTCTACTGAGAAGAAGTCATACATACTTTTGCTTTTGACTTCTTCAATATTTCGCAATCCTGCTAGTTTCATTCCCGCGACATTCAGGTATGTTGCCTCTCCCTCCAGGGTGGCCGTGCCGATAAAATCCGAGCTGCTTTCTACGAGCGAAATCAATCTTTGCTTTTCGATTTCGGCTTGCTTGCGCTCCGTGATGTCGTTGTTAGTTTCTAAAATTGCTTTCGGTTTTCCCTGTTCGTCTCGCTGCAAATTCCAGCGACTGAATACGGTAATTTTGGTAGCATAATTGGTGGTGTGAATTACTTCTCCTTCCCAATAATCCTGCTCTTCTAACTGTGCCGAAATAGCGGCTAAAGGCTGGGGGAAAATGGTGTGCAATAGAGTATGGGTGATTTTCCCCAAGGCTTCTTTTTTTGTCCAGCCGTACATCCGTTCGGCTCCCTGACTCCAATAATTAATCGTGCCGTCCATATCCCGAACGATCAAGCCATCGCTGGCAAGATCGAGCATTTGCAAGTTCTGCTGCAATGCTTCTTCGGCGCGCTTGCGTTCTGTAATGTTGCGGGCGATCGTTGAGATAAATTCAACTTCTGAATTCTCGGATTTGTGGGCAACAATTACTTGAGAAACTGGTATTTCTTCGCCGTCTAAACTCTGCCAAACTGTCTCACCGCTCCACACCCCGTCCCGGCAAGCTGCAGGGATGCCGACGTTCACAAGAGTGTCGATACTTTTGGGGGATGTCAGGTCAGAAATGCGGATTCCGGTTAAATCGGCGTCAGAGCCAACTCCTAACATTTCTCTGGCTGCGCGATTGATATAAATGGTGCGCTGTTGGGTGTCGGCGATGCCTACCCAGTCTGTTGTGGTTTCTAAAATTGCTTTGAACCGCAATAGTTCTTGTTCAGATTTGCGGCGTTCTGTGATGTCGCGCGCGAAGCAGAGGATTCCTAAAATGTTGCCTTCTGCATCTTGGAGGGGCAATTTCTGGGTGTCGAAGGTGTGTACTTTGCCGTCGGCTAAGGTGGCTAGGTCGTTGGAGGCCGGCGCGAGGTGGTTGCCGGCCCGGAAGTTTTGGATTTGGTTCTGGGAATCGGTTTCGGGCTGGAAGTTGGCGAAGATTCGATCGACCGATATGCCGATTTCTGCGTCGTCTTTGCCGATAATTTCTGCTTGAGTTTTGCCGAATGCGGCGGCGAAACCTGCATTGACTAGGGTGTAGCGCAAGTTTCGATCTTTGACAAAAATGCAGTCTGGCGTAGCGTCAATGACTGTTCGCAGCAAGTTTTGGGAGCTTTCTACTTCTGCCAGTGTCTGCCGCAGTTGTTCTTCCATTTCCACGCGATTGGTGATATCTCTAATCGCGCAAACGAGAAATTTCCTGCCGTCGGCATCTACAAAGGTACATTTTTTGGCGGAGACAAAGCGGGTATTTCCTGCAGGATCTGTGAGGGTTTTTTGGATTTCGGTGCTGGTGTTTGTCAAGAAAACTAATTCGTCTTTTTCGCGATATGTCTCTGCTTCCTGTTTGGGCAAAAACTGGTCGTAGCATTGGCCAATTAGTTCTTCTCTGCTGTGACCTAGGTATTGACAAAAAGCATCGTTTAATATTATCCAGCGGTGCTGTTGGTCTTTGACGTAAATCGGGTCGGGGATGCTGTTGAGGATGTTGTTTAAGAATTGTTCTGAGGCTTTTAATTGCTCTTGTACAGCGGTGCGATCGCGAATTTCCTGTTCCAATTGTGCGTTAGTTTGCAGGAGCTGCTCGGTTCTTTCATTCACTCGCTGCTCTAGTTCTGCCGTTAGCTGCTGCAATGCGGATTCTGTCTGTTTGCGCTGGGTAATGTCGCGGCCTTCGGCGATGATTTGAAATACTTCTCCTGTTTCATTTAACAGCGGCTTAAACGACACGTCAATTACTGTCACCTGGTTGTTGAAGCCGGTGATTTCGTATTCTTCCCGGACAAACTTGCCGGCCGAGACTTGTTTAATGTTCATTTTTAGGCGCTGCTGGTTGGTTGGAGATGATGCCCACCCTGGTGTCAGCCAAAATTTCAGCCCCAGCACTTCTGATGCTTGGAAATCGCCCAATTCTAGCGCTGTCTGATTTGCTTCGATCAGAGTACCGTCGGGCTCCAATAATGCGATCGCTTGAAAAGCTTGGTCGAAGATTGCGTGAAATCGCTGGGTAGTTTCGCTCAGTGCTTGTTCTGTTTCTTTTTTAGAGTTAAGGATTTGGGTGGAACCTACTAAGAAGGTGTAGCGGTTGGACAAACTCAAAAAAGCGATCGCCGCAATTACAGTTATCCAATCCGACACTGTTTGCGCCACCGGAGAGTGTGGCAGTCCTAGGTATTCGGCTGCGTGGCCGCTATGGCCGAAAGCGCAGGTCCAAAATATGCAGGCTGTGACTGTGGCGAAGATGTCGAACCCGAATTGACGGTTTCGCCACAAAGCTAAGCTGATTAGCCAGGCGATGGCAAAGTAACACCCAGAAATGATGACATTAGCAGCCCCAGCTACCACCGATGAGGACAAGTCAGGCAATGTCAGGGTGAAAGTCGTTGCGATCCAGGTATAGAGAATTTCGATCATAAAATTAAGGATGGGCAAATAGGATGCGGGCGATCGTTAGTTAAAATTATTGATTGAAAGCGGTTGCAGACTTATCTGTATTGTTGATTTTTACCAGCGTTCGGAATGGGCGATCGCTTCTACATCGACAATCATTAGCAAGCGTCCTTCGGAATTGTATAAACCTTTTAAGAATGGAGCTAGGTCGGGACTGACATCTAGTGCTGAGACAATGCGATCGGGATGGAGAGGTAAAACTCCTTCGACGCGGGAGACGGCTAATCCCAGGCGCATTTTGGACAACAATCTTACGTCTCGTGGATCGGGCGCTTCTACCACTAAGATGCGACTGTTTGGGTGGTAGGTGTCAACCGACTCAATACCGACAAACAGTCCGAAGTCTGCTGCTGCTAAGATTTCGCCCCGCAAGTTGGTTAATCCCAGCAAAAATGGCTGGGTGTTGGGAACCAGGGAAATCGGTTGTTCCTTGAGGGAAAGGACTTCCCGCACTGCCTCTAATTCTATGCCGAACAGACTGCCTCCTTGACCGAACAGGAGAAATTGCTTTGTTGCACTTGTCTGATGCCCCCCAGCGGGGGGAGCCGTTATTTTCATGGCTTATTTTTAGTTTCTAGTGTACCTTACAAATTAGAGTTTTGCTTTGACCCTAAAGCCGATCGCCGATCGAGTTTTTCAGCATCAGTTTGGGTGGCTCAAAAGTTTCCGTTAAATAAATCTGGGCGGCGGCAAATAAGCAGGTTTCTATCATTAAAGATAAAGTTTTATGGGATTCCAAAACCCAGTTTATTAAAAAAAACGGGGTTTGTCGGTATAAGGTTTTTTGGGAAGTGGCCGATCGCTTTATATTCGGTTTACGCTGAAAGCAAGCGCTGCACTATGTGGACGAGTTGCTGAGGTTCAAACGGTTTGCTGACGTAAGCGTCGGCCCCTAAATCAGTTCCCCAAGCTTTATCGATCTCGGTGTTTTTATGAGTACAAAATACTACGGGCAATTTTGCAGTTGCGCGATCGCCCCGCAATTCTCTGATCACTTCAAACCCGTTCATTCGCGGCATCACTACATCTAAAACGACCAAAGCCGGAGGGGTTCTGCGGATCATGGCGATCGCCTCTTCGCCGTCGCCCGCCCGGAGCACCTCCAATCCGGCATCTTGAAGAATGCGGCAGATTATTTCTAGTTCGCTCTTTACGTCGTCCACTACTAAAATTTTGGACATGATTCCACACTTCCTTGCTGTTATTGACAGCGGACTATGTTTATTCAGAAGCTGACGCGATCGGCGGCGATGAGACTAGACCGCTTTCCCGACAAATTAATGTACTTCCAAATACAATATAGCCGATCGTATGGCTCAAGGTTAGCTGTCAGCGATAAAAAGCGATAAAAATTTACTTTGGTCACGGAATCGCTCTGAATAAATTAATCGGCAATTAGTAATTGATTCTTGGTAATTCGCTGTTTTGAAACCAACTGCTCTTAGTATAGCAATCCTTGCAGGAGTCGTAAATTTTAACCCCACCCCAACCCTCCCCTTAGCAAGGGAAGGGAGTAAGAAATTTACCAATAATTTAGGAGGGGGGATATAAAGACATATGCGAAAAAAAGCTGGTTTTTATACTTTTGTTTAGCTTTAATTTCAATAATTAACTTTGATGTATTGCCTAAATTGTGCTATATAAATTATTTAGCTAACGCCATAAAGCGCAATTAAAAACCAGCTCCAGCGGTGCTAGTCTGGAAAAAAAAGGTTGTTTTTAGGCCAGATACAGCACGCTATCGCTTAGGAATGAGAATTAAATAACTTGCATTTTTTGTAGGTTGGGTTGAGGAACGAAACCCAACAATCAAGCGTGGCGTTGGGCGGAGTGAAACGGAGGGTTGGTTCCACGGGCTCAACCTACGGAAGTTATTTAATCCACGATCCTTAGTAATCGCTATTACTGTATTAATTAAACCAGTTAAACTTGACTGATTTTCCAATGACATTTAATGAATCTTCTTGTGTGGATCTTATAATTAATTGCAAATCAATATCAATTCAGCTAGCATCGAAATAGTAAAATACCGTCAACAGTCAACAATCTAATTCATCAGCGTTAATTTGTGTTAATCTGCCTGTATCTGCGGTCAAAAAAAAGATAATTTTTTCACCGCAGATGACAAGAGATTGATGCAGATTAACGCCGATGAAAAGAATAGAGATAGGAATAATTCCGATGCTAACAGATTTGATATCAATGGGCCGCGCGACAGTCCCATTTTAGCCAGTAGAGGAGTGTTGGGTTCACCAAAACTGCTACCAGCAGGCAATCGCCATCCTTGAGCTTGATTGTGAACCCAGCCGCAAAGACTGCTGCAAGATGCGGTCAATCGATTTTAGATTTTAGAATAGAAGAAAGCGCTCCCACTGATAAATCCGGGGGCTGGTGATGAGCAGTCGGAGCTTTTTTCTGGCTTCACGGATGAATCCGGTGGCCCCGGACGAAATTGCTTGATTGTCAAATTAGTCGGTGAGGGAGAGACGGCGATCGGCTATAATAAAGGGCTAGAGGAAAAGAACACGCTCAGACCCGAAAATATGGTTGCCATCCAAAGAAATCTCAACATTGCCGCCCTAGAAGCAGAATACAGTCAAAAAACACCGCGAGAAATTCTCAAATTTGCCCTAGAAAATTTTGACAACATCTCAATTTCTTTCAGCGGTGCAGAAGATGTAGTTCTGATCGATATTGCCTCAAAAATTACCAAAAATTTCCGCGTTTTTACCCTAGACACCGGACGACTGCACTCAGAAACCTATCAGTTTTTGGATCAAGTCAGAAAACATTACGGCATTAAATTAGAAGTAATGTTTCCCGATGCAGCAGAAGTACAAGCCCTAGTTGAAGAAAAGGGATTGTTTAGTTTTTATCAAGACGGTCACAAAGAATGCTGTGGCGTGCGGAAAGTCAAGCCGCTGCGCCGCAAACTGAATACTCTCGATGCTTGGATCACTGGTCAGCGGAAAGACCAAAGTCCCAGTACCCGCAACGGTATTCCGGTCATTGAAGTTGACACTGCATTCTCAACTCCTGACCATGAATTAATTAAATTCAACCCGTTAGCAAACTGGTCTTCGGCAGAGGTTTGGGAATACATTCGCGCTTTGGATGTGCCTTACAACAAGTTGCACGAACGCGGTTTTGTAAGTATTGGTTGTGAACCTTGTACAAAGCCGGTATTGCCGAACCAACACGAACGCGAAGGTCGCTGGTGGTGGGAAGAAGCGACCGTAAAAGAATGCGGTTTGCACGCTGGTAACGCACAAACATAGTAAATCACTCAAGGAGTAAGGTGCGCTAGGCTCACCAAACAAATAGTAGGGTGCGCTAGGCGCACCTTACCCAAGAATAAATGCACTTCACATAAATCGTCGCCGAAGAATTCGCAATTAAAATAAACACAAATTAAGCTGAGCTTGCCCTAGAACTTTGATAGAATGATCGACATTCAGAAAAGTTTTTAAAGTAGGTACTATATGCTCGCGTCAACTAGCGAATTGCTGAACACGGCCTTGAGAAATGGTTATGCGATCGGCGCTTTTAACGTCTACAACCTCGAAGGAGTAAAAGCCGTGATCAATGCGGCCGAAGCGCTGCACAGTCCTGCTATACTGCAAATTCACCCCAGCGCCCTCCAATACGGACAATCGCCTTTAGTCGCGCTGTGCATCAAAGCGGCCGGCAAATCTTTAATGCCGATCGCAGTACACTTAGATCACGGCCCCTCAGAAAAAGACATTCACCTCGCCCTAGCCGCCGGTATCAAATCAATTATGGCAGACGGTTCTTTTTTGCCATACGAACAAAACTTAATATTTAGCCGGGAAATGACTAAATTAGCCCACGCTAACGGTGCGGCAGTTGAAGCAGAAATCGGCAGAATGAGTGGCAGGGAAGAAGGTTTGACAAGCGAGGAGAAAGCCGCAAGGATGACCGATCCCGTAGCAGCAGTAGAGTTTATCAAAGAAACTAAGGTGGATTTTTTAGCCGTAACAATTGGTAACGTTCACGGCAAATATTTGAGCGAACCGAAACTCGATTTTCCGCGTCTGGCAAAAATCCGGGCTGCTGTTTCAGTGCCGTTAGTGATGCACGGTGCTAGCGGTTTGCCGGAGTCAATGATTCATCAATGTATTAAACTCGGAGTATCTAAATTTAATGTGAATACGGAAGTTCGCGAAGCTTATATGGACGTGTTAAAAAGTAGCATTTCTGAGCCACATCCAGATTTGTTGGAAATAATGGAAAAAGCTATCGATGCCATGCGATGGGTCATTTCTGACAAACTGCAACTTTTCGGTTCTGTCGGTCAAGCTTATTTGCATCATTCTCCCTACAGGGATGACTTGACCGCAAAGAGTAGCAGCAACCAACAAACAAGCCGCAAGCAATCAAGTTGCGATCAAATCTTAAAGCCTGTGCGTAGTGAGGCCTTGAGTCTTATGTTGAAGTAAAAACAAACTACAGTCCTGACTGCGAACCAGTTTTTATATCATGTCCGATCCAGTGACCGCGATTAAAATGGCGGGTTTTTGAGATTGTCAATTATTGGTAGATATTTTTCGTGAACCCGCCCCTACCGTATTAGGGGTAATCAACCGGACATACTATTAGTCAGGACTTCAGTCCTCTCTAACCATTTAAAAATCGATCGGGATCGATGCCAGATTCCCGCAGCCGCAGAATTAAAGACTGCAATTGAGCTTCGGCTTGTTGAGCCCTAGATTCCGCTGACTCGGCCCGCTGCCGTTGCTGTTCCGCTTCAGTGAGAATCCAATTGCCATCAACATCATACCAGCGCAACCACAGTCGATCGATTCCCTGAAACTCTCCTTGCCACAAACCCAACCCCAAACTTAGGTCAGGAATCCACACTCGCGACTCCGGCAATTCTAATTCTTGATAGTGTCCGCCCTTCAATTCAAACACTCGCAATTTGTTAGTATAGCGACTGAAAACGGCATAAATAGGAACCCGCAAAATTTGCTCGTAAACCTCCCATTTTCTAGGCGGTTCCTCCTTCGTCTCCCGATCCAAAACTTGCCCGTTACCCGCAGCGTTTCCCGACTGAGGTGGCAACTTTTCTTCATCGGTATTGTCGCCTAAATCTTCTTTTTCTGTTCCCGGCGAAAGCAGTTCTACAATTACAAAAGGATTCACACCTTCCTGCCAAGTAACATAACTCATCCGCAGTTCAGAGCGATCGTAAAGTCGGGGAACTCCCACAACTCCAAACCAATCCGGCCGCTTGTGCCACAAAGTGTGATGCACGTCATAATAAAGGTTCATGTCGGTGCCGCTAAATATCTCAGAAGCCGGATAATTCCGAGGCCGAAACGTCAGGCTCAACAACTGCGGCTGTAAATCGTGAAATTCGTCAGGCAAACCAGGTTCCTCCGGGTCTTCGCTGGGTAAATCGTACATCGTCGGCAGCGTTTCTCTGGGCGATCGCGGCGGATCGGTTTGCGGCACAGGATATTTAAAAGGCAACATATAATATTGAGAAATGACTGCATTTATGCTAACATCATTTTAATACTTGCAGGACGAGCGCCAACACCCTGTAAAACGTTTATTTCAAATTTTTCTTCCTGTCTTTTGTGAAGTCAATCTCACCTCTCAAATCTCAAATCGACTGATCCGAAATTCTGCACTATGATCGACATTCCTCAACTGATTGCTCAAGAACTTTCCATTAATCTGTCTCAAGTCAATAATGCTCTGGAACTTTTCGCCGAGGGAGCCACTATTCCGTTTATTGCCCGCTACCGCAAAGAACGCACGGATTTGCTGAATGAAATTCAGTTGCGGGATATCTCCGATCGCTTCACCTATCTGACGGAAATTGAAGAACGCAAAAAGTCGATTTTAGAGACGATTAGCTCTCAGGGGAAACTCACTGAAGAACTGCAAGCCAAAATCGAATCGTGTTTGCAAAAAAACGAACTAGAAGACCTTTATCTGCCTTACAAACCGAAGCGGCGGACGCGAGCGACAATTGCTAGGGAAAAAGGTTTGGAACCGTTGGCAGAATTTATCAAGTCTCTGAACTTACCGACGGCTAAACCAGCAGACTTTGAGGCGGAAGCAGCTAAATACATTTCGGAAGAAAAGGGAGTGAAAACAGCAGAAGAAGCTCTCAAAGGTGCTGCGGATATTTTGGCCGAAGCGGTTTCGGAAAAAGCAGAATTGCGGGCTTATTTACGAGAGTTTTTGATGAAAACAGGAGTTTTTGTCTCGAAAATTAAAGAGGATTTCCCGGAAGGAAGCACTAAATTTGAAATGTACCGCAATTATCAAGTGGCAGCGAGAAGCGTTCAGTCGCACAATATGTTAGCGCTGTTTCGCGGGGAAACAGAAGGGGTTTTAGATTTGGAACTAGCTTTTGATGAATCCGCAGTGATGGCTTATTTGGAAGGTCAGGAAATTAGAACTAGGATACCGGAAGTTAAAGAGTTTTATCGATCGACTTTGAAGGATGCCTTCAACCGACTGATGAAGACTTCGTTAATCACGGAAGTGCGATCGCACAACAAAGCCGTCGCTGATATCGAGTCGATCGCCACTTTTGAAACCAACCTCCGCGAGTTGCTGCTGTCGGCACCGGCGGGAATGAAACCCACATTGGCGATCGATCCGGGATTTCGCACAGGGTGCAAAGTTTCCGCCCTCGATGAAACCGGGCAATTTTTAGAATATCAAGCAATTTTCCCCCACCAAGCGGCCGCTCAGCGACAACAAGCTGGTAAAATTGTCAAGCATTTAATTGAAAAATATAAAATTGAATTAATCGCGATCGGCAACGGTACAGCTTCCCGCGAAACAGACGAATTTGTTTCGGAAGTTTTGGCCCAAATGGACAGGAAACCGATTAAAGTCATGGTGAATGAATCCGGTGCATCGATTTATTCCGCAAGCGAGGTGGCGATCGCCGAATTTCCAGATCTGGACATCACCGTCCGCGGCGCAGTCAGCATCGGACGGCGCTTGCAAGACCCCCTCGCCGAACTCGTGAAAATCGACCCGAAATCAATAGGAGTCGGTCAATACCAGCACGATGTTGACCAAAAACTGCTCAAAAAGAAACTCGACGAAACAGTCGAAAGCTGCGTTAACTATGTCGGAGTTGACTTAAACACAGCCTCCAAAGAATTGCTGACATTTGTGTCAGGAATGACGGCAACAGTTGCCAAAAATATCGTTAATTACCGCAACGAAAACGGCGCATTTAAAAATCGTCGCCAACTCCTGAAAGTTCCCAAACTCGGCCCAAAAGCTTTTGAACAAGCAGCCGGATTTCTCCGCATTCGCGGCGGCGAAAACCCCCTGGACAATACAGCAGTTCATCCAGAAAGTTATCCTGTAGTGCAGGCGATCGCCAAGGATTTAGACTTGCCGCTGACAGGAATAACACAAATATCGGAAAAAATCAAGACTGTAAATATTAAGAAATATGTCACCGAAAAAGTCGGAGAACCAACACTCCGAGACATTATTTCCGAACTAGAAAAACCGGGAAGAGACCCGCGAGCCGAGTTTAAATATGCCACTTTCCAAGCAGGAATTAAAGAAATCTCCGATTTGCAAGTTGGGATGGAATTAGAAGGCATAATCACGAATGTAGCTAACTTTGGAGCCTTTGTTGATGTGGGAGTGCACCAAGATGGTTTGGTTCACGTTTCTCAATTAGCCGATCGATTCGTGGAAGATCCGAAACAGATTGTTAAAGTCGGACAAGTTGTGAAAGTGCGGGTTTTGGAGGTGAATGAGAAGTTAAAGCGGGTTAGTTTGACGATGAAGCTGCAAGAAAAACCGCAACCGCAAAATGGCAATAGTGCGAGGCTTCCTGCCCCGCGCCGACGTTAAAACTTTGCGGGAAAGCTCGATTTTTAGGCAATCTCAGCGGATTTAGGGGCTAAGGGGGATCGGCTTTGATATGATTGAACCGCGAGCCGTTCCCGTTCCCCGCAGGGGTTCCCGAAGGGTAGGGTAGGACACGAAGGAAGAGAAAAGAAGAAGAATAAGCTTATTTTAATGCTGTTCTGGGGCAGATTGGGAACAGCGATCGGTACGCCTCTAATCGATTAAAAACTAGACAGTGGTGCGACATTGCGGGCATAAATGTAACCATCAAAACGATGAATTACGTGGCAGTGCTTCCAACGAATGCTCTGCAATCGAACCTTTCCCACAGTCAAATCAAATGCACCGGATTTCCTGACGGTGACTTTACCAACGTGAGTACCAGCGTATTTCCCAGTAGGAACAATAGCTTTAACCATGTCACCAGTCTGAAAACCAAAGTAGTTTTTCTGTCGGGAGCGCTTAATCAGCTTACCTTCCTTACCACGCTTTGGAAAGCCAAATTTGTCAACTTGACACATTTGACGGTTGCCATAACCAACAGCCCTGATTGACAGCGGAATTACCCTTGAAACTTGGAGTTTGAGGGGTGTAGATGCCCCAACACAGGCAGCATCGAGCCAGTGAGTTTTAGGTAGGTTTTGACGACATCGGTTAAATTTTGTCCTCCCACCACTCCCAACTTCCACGGATAATCCAGTCTCTTTGAGTTGATTAAATAATGCCCAACGGGTAGAATTAACAGCCCCAGTGTCGGCTTTCTGTTGTTTTACTTGTCTCAGAATGCGCTGCAACAAGTCTGGTTTTTTGGCTAAAAACTCCCGAAGGTCTTGATTGCCTTTTCTTTGGTTGCAGTTCGTACAAGCAATGCCTAAATTACTAATTCTATTTGAACCGCCTTTAGACTTTGGTAAAAGATGTTCAATCTCCAGAGGAGTATTTTTATCCCCACAGTACATACAGGTACGATCGAATTTGAAAAGGAGAAATTCTCGGACTTCATAGCCCGCTAATTCCCCTTGTTGGTATTCGACTCCACTGATGTCTGGATTTTCCATGAGTTGAGTATCAAACTTGACTAATTCCTGAGAAATATCAGAAATTGACGCTAGCTTTTGTAACCGACTCACCCAAGTTACGATATTCTCAACTCGGCTTTGCAGACTGGGTGGGAGCCAGCCTGTAGGACGTTTACGGTTATTAAAGCGAGGTTGACGATACCGGGTTTGGCGATTGCGTCTCCCTCTTCTTAACTGGCGACGTTTGGTTAAAGCATCGCGGATTTGAAAGCCTCTATGTTCTAGTTCGGCGGCAACCGCTACTTCTCCTGTTGCATCATCTACCAATGCTAGCCCAGTGAATTTAGCACCGGGATCGATTTTTAATCGCAATGGTGCAACCTCAGCATTTGGTAATAAATCTTTCAGGATAATGGTAAACGGGTAGCGTTTCCAAACAGCGGCTTTTCCTTCTTTAAGAAGCATTCTAGCTCGGCCTGGATGGACAGGATTTAGAGGATTCTTGTTCGTGTTTACAACAAATATTTTGCTGATAAAAAGCCTCCGAATAATCGGGTTATTTTTGCCTTGGTAATGTTAAAAAGGCTTTTGAGGCTAGCAGCACTTCCTTAGCGAAATAAAGATGTTTAACTACTAGCGACAGAGCCTGGAGCTGGCAAGCACTCACAGGGTGTCGTGACCTTCTTAACGTAGTCTGTGGTTAGACTTAACCGGGCTATCTCTACCAAGGATTTGTCTGAATAGTCCAGGTTTGTCCAGTGGTTCGCGGATAGCAATATTTGATTCTGATTGCCCTGGCCATTGTTACTCAGTTTTAAACAATAACGGATTCTTGAGGGCGGGCGAATATCATGCGGCCGGCGCTTGTTTGCAGGGCGCTGGTGACTACGACTCTGGCTTCGCCGCCGACGTAACTGCTGCCTGCTTCTACGACAACCATTGTGCCGTCATCCAAGTAACCGATTCCCTGAGAGGGTTCTTTGCCTTCTTTGCGGATTTTTAGTTCGATCGTATCTCCCGGCAAATAAGTCGGCCGCACGGCATGAGTCAAATCGTTGATATTCAAAACCGGCAGTTTTTGGACGGTAGCTACTTTTGACAAGTTGTAATCGTTGGTGAGCAAAATGCCGTCGATATCCAAAGCAAAACGGACTAATTTCGCATCGACTGTGGCAATATCTTCGTAATCAGCCGAGTGAATTTGAATTCGTTCTGGATATGTTTCTTTGATGCGGTTGAGTACATCTAAGCCGCGGCGTCCGCGCACTCGCTTTTGATCGTTGGCGGAATCAGCTACCAGTTGCAGTTCTTGGAGCACGAATTGCGGCACGATAATTTGACCTTCGAGGAAACCTGTTTCTAGCAAGTTTTCAATTCGGCCGTCAATAATGCAGCTAGTATCGACAACTTTGGCAGTTGCTGGTTTGAAAGTACCTTCGGCTACCAACACCGTGTCAAAGCTTTTGGGGTTGATCAGCCGCAAGAAAGCGCGGCCGTGGGTGTCGGTCAAACTGACGCCTGTGAAGCCGAACATGACGCTTCCCAAGACTGCGACTAGAGGTTTGATGAAGCCGAACTCGCGCGGAATTGGCAGTAGGAAAAGCGGAGCCAGCATTAAATTCGCTACTAGCAGTCCGATGATTAAGCCGATCGCCCGCGTCAGCAACATCTCCACTGGCATATCGCGGACTTGTTTTTCCAGGCGCCGATAGGTTGTTTGAGCCACTAATCCCATCACGAAGCCGATTAATGCTCCAAACGAACCTAGTACAGAACTTAAACCTTGTATATTTGTAACTTGCTCCAGCAGCTCGGTCGGCAGGAGTTCGACTCCGTAATAGCCAATGCCTCCGCCTGCGATTACGAATGAGATTATTATGATTGCGTCTAGCATTAGTTCTAGGTTAATGAATTTATTCCCATTATATCTTTGCAGTGCTGATACTTGTTTTCATGCTTTGGTCGGATATCGCTATATTTACTCAGGAATTTTCATAAACTTATATTTCGCGGTTGTACCCTTTGGGGGATGTGCCAGGGAGTCGCTCGGAATTGACCACGCCCCACCGCAAGCAGGCACGAGGTGCGAATAGACCGCCCTGCGGGATGTCCGGGAATTGTGGCCGATCGAAACCGGTACGACGTTAAATTAAAAGAGCAGATCGTTCGCAGCGCTTTTTTGGTAAGGAAATGTCATAATATACATAATTATTCATGATTGTTTAATTAAAACTTTAGATTTGAAGTTGCGCTTTCGGCTTGATATGTAATGAACCCTCCCACAGATTATTTAACATTTGAATTAAAAAAAAGTGTGCAAGCGGCAAATTCCGGGATTCCTAGTTCGGCTTACCTGCACATACCTTTTTGTCGCCGCCGCTGTTACTACTGCGATTTTCCGGTTTTTGTGGTGGGCGATCGCAAAAATGGCGATAATTCCGGCACAATCGTGCAATACGTTGCTGTACTGTGTCAAGAAATTCAAGAAACTAAAAATTTAGGCGCATCTCTGAAAACAGTTTTTTTTGGTGGCGGCACGCCTTCGCTGCTTTCTGTCAGTCAGTTGAGCAATATTTTAGAGACTCTCGACGGCCAATTTGGGATTGATGCTGGGGCGGAAATTTCTATAGAAATAGATCCGGGTACGTTTACTTTAGAACAGTTGCGGGGATATGCAGCGGCGGGAGTAAATCGAGTTAGTTTGGGAGTGCAAGCTTTTCAGGATGAATTGCTGCAAGCTTGCGGGCGATCGCACTCTGTCGCTGATATTTTTGAAGCAGTGGAAATAGTGCGATCGGCTGGTATTGTCAATTTCAGTTTAGACCTAATTTCGGGACTGCCGCACCAAACTTTAGAAAACTGGGAAGCTTCCCTGAAATCGGCGGTGGAAATTTCCCCGACTCACCTGTCGAGTTACGACTTAATTGTTGAGCAGGGAACTGCTTTCGGGCGCTACTTTGAAGCAGGCGCGCAGCCGCTACCAGCAGATGAAACCGCTGCTGGAATGTACCGTTTAGCGCGGGAAATTCTGACGGGGGCTGGCTACGAACATTACGAAATTTCTAATTACGCTCGCGATGGCTATCAGTGCCGCCACAACCGCGTTTATTGGGAAAATCGCCCTTATTACGGTTTGGGAATGGGGGCGGCGAGTTACGTGGAAGGCCGGAGGTTGACAAGGCCGCGCAAAACTCAAGAATATTATCAGTGGGTGCGATCGATCTCTGGCCTCAATTCCCCAGCAACTCCTCAAATTGGGGGGGAAACCCAGCAGGATATTTACCCAGCAATTGAGCAAAATTTTCCAGTCTCAGAAAATGACGTTTTGTTAGAAACGCTGATGCTAGGTTTGCGTTTAGCAGAAGGAGTTAGCCTGTCGGCGCTGAGTCAAAAGTTTAGTCAGCAAACGGTTGATAAAATTTGGCGTTGTTTGCAGCCCTACTGGCGGCAAGGATGGGTGGAAATTATGACGGAGGATAGGGCGATTCCCTACGGGATAGCTCCGCTTCACGCAACTTTAGGCGATGCCGCGAAACTGCCGCTTGCGGGCAATTTGAGGTTGAGCGATCCCGAAGGTTTTTTATTTTCTAATACAATTTTAGCCGATTTGTTCAGCCAGTTAGGCGAGGATAATTAGCTCTCTCTGAGGAAGTATACCCCCCGGCAAGCGCGATCGGCCCTAAAGCCGGGGCCGCCAATGCGATCGGAAGCAAATTAAATTGCTCCCTCGCTTTATACTGTCAAAAATAATATATTTTCTATCGATCCCTCAACAAAACTTAAGGCGAACTAAGCCTTCAGATAGAGGCCACGACTGCACTTCAGCCGTCATACTTAAGACTGAACATTTAAAAAGTAATTTAATGAACACTATAACTATCGATCGCAACCAAACCCAAAACCAGCCCAGCCTTGTAATTAGCGAGCGCGGTTGCAATCCGGCTTCCAAGTGTAATTTTTGCGGTCACTACCAACAGGCAAGAGGTTCAGTCGGTCACTGTCAATTGTTGAATGCACCTGTTAAGGGAGGATGGAAATCTTGCACTTTAGCAATGCCGGCTTTTGCACCTTCTTGGGAATAGGGGGAAGGCGCTGATGTTTCCCCGGAGAAATTTATTAATTAACCCAAAGAATGTAAAAAAAATGTATAAAAAATTCTGTTTTAACTGGGAATCTGCTATAATAAGCTTAGGCCTTTCGCCACTCGCTCGCACCATTGCACAAACAAGTTAAAAAGATGAATTTGACACTAAATCAGGTAATTTCCGAAGGTCATACGCGCATTTTGTGTTGGTATCTAAATAATACTAGCAAAGTGCAAATCGCTCGCATTACAAATATTCCTAATTGGTATTTTGAGCGGACAGTGTTTCCGGGGGAACGTTTTTTGTTTGAAGCGCTGCCGGAAGCTCAGTTAGAAGTTTGCAGGAGTGCGGATACGGGTGGTATAGTGTGCGAGCGAATTTTGTGCGATCGGCTGCGAGTTGAAGAATTAAGCACGGCTGATTGAAGATAATTCCCCAGACTTACCAACGAGAGGTAGAAACCCGGTTTTTTTTCAGAAACCGGGTTTCTCTGTATGATTATAAAAACTCGGTTCGCGATCGCACTTGCGACATCATAAACCCGGTTTCTTCGTAGATTTCTCGTTACTTATACCAATTAACTAGGAAGTTGCACTTACATATAGCCTCAAGAAGATAATCCCAACCACAAAGAGATAAAACATCTTCGATTATCAGAGATTTGATAATTACATCCACCTTTTGTTTAAGTTTATCTAAACTAGAATAGTTTTCCCATGTTATGTCTCGTTTTACATATTCCCACAATCTCTCAATTGGATTTAAATCGGGACTATAGGCCGGCAGATATAGAGAGTATTTGACATCGGGTAATTCAGGACTTATGCAGCTTGCAAACCATAACACTACCTATGGAGATGCTGCGTAAGTCCCGAAGAGAAAGGTTTAGGCCCAGAGATTAGGCTTCCATTGATTGTCGATAGCTTTAAACAAAAGTCCTTCGGGGCTCCGCACCGTTCCCCGCTGCTGATTTTCTGCAACAACCGCCATTGCATCCCGTACCACCTCAACGCTGGTATTGAAAAGCAACTTTTTGAGCGAGGGATTCAATTGGAATCCGGCTGCTTTTACTTCTTGCAAAATGGTATTATGGCGATCGCTTGCGGGAACTGGTTGAGTCTTGGGAGAATTCGGATCGGCCTGAGCTAAGGTCATTAGATGATCCAGGCGATCGACACCGTAAGAATCAGCAAAGTCTTTAGCTACCTGTATGCAGTCAATCAGTGATGTCATATTTAAACCCTCTTGGTTCTTTAACTTACTGAACCCAGAGTAATCTCCACTTAGTACCCCAAGCCTAGAGGGGCTCAATAAAGCCTGAAAGTCCTATCAAATCAGGCTATGTAGCTTGGGAAGCGTTTGGGTCTACCCCAAACGTTTTTTGTATAAATTCCTTAGAATGGGTATATGCAGTTTGGGGTAGGCTTGGGTTAACCCAAACCAGTTCAGAAAACTTCTGTAAGTAATTAAATCTATGGGGCGGACGGATAACTGGGGAGACGAGCCGCTAAAGCGGGCGAAGGATCTAATAAAGTTTCTAGTGTCTTATAACAATCACAGTCGCAGCAATTTGTCCGCAGATTGGCGAAATGAAAACAGCGATCGCCCGGAGTTAGAGGTAAGGACAACTCTGTTGGATCTGGCATGGCTGCTTTACCCTGAACGCATCAATTCAAATCGTGACCCCAAGGCAAAGGAAGAAAAATCTGAAATTCAGAGTACAATTGACCGCCTCAAAGAATTAGAAATTGTGCGGGAGAACAGCTCGCCTGGTGAAAAAAGCAAGGGGATACGGAGATTCACGTTTATCCTTTGGCACGCAAGTAATGTAGAGCATAATCGGAGACAGTTGGAGTTAGCCTGGGGAAACCGCCCCAAATCAGAAAAGTCTAAAACTGACAAAACCGCATCAGTAAGCATTCCACCGAAATCTGATGTTGCTAAAAAAGAACTACCTCCACAACTTGAGTCCACGATAAAAACTTATCTTTCTAAATCTTTTAGTGCTGATAAATTTGCTGAATTAGATCAAGCTGGGGAACCGGAAACAGGTGGAGAGCGTCGCACAGAACTAAAACAAGTTTTTATTGACCTTGAGGTTAAAATTTGTGAGAGGATAAACCCCCGTGATTGGAGTATAGAAAAATTTGCACAGTCAGGGAGTAGAGGTTATTTACTTGATGATGATGACTTCTTTGTTGAGGAAAGTGATAATTATTCTGCAATGAAATGTCTCCTTAAGGAGAAATGGCTTAAAGTTGTAATTATTGGTGGCCCTGGTCAGGGGAAGTCCACTTTAGGACAGCAAGTTGCTCAAGTCTATCGTGCCAAATGGCTCCGTACATCTTATGATTTTGCGGATCAGATTAAGGTTGAACGCATTCCTTTTCGAGTTGTACTGAAGTATTTTGCCCAGTGGCTTGCTAACAAACCTGATTCTGATAACATCGAGGCTTACCTCGCTAAGAATATAGGCGATGTAGCTTTGCGACCTGGAGAGATATCTTCTAAAAATATCCAGGAGATTTTTGAGTGTCAAAAATGCCTCGTAATTTTAGATGGATTGGATGAAGTTGTAGACCCTCATTTACAAGAGCGAATGCTTTCAAGCATTTATAGTTTTCTAGATTGGACAGAACACTCAAATATTAATCTAAAAGTTGTAGCTACTTCTCGCCCCAATAGATACGAAGACCAATTTGACCCCAAAAGCTTTCTACATTTGGAATTATTACCTCTGTCCTCGGAGCAGGTCGAAAAATATGCTAACAAGTGGGTAGCTAGAAGAGATTTGCGGAAAGAAGAACAAGACAGGATTCTTCGGACACTTGAAGAATGTCAGCAAGATGAAAGGATATCCACTTTATTAAAAACCCCTTTACAAGTAACTATAATTTTACTAATTATCAAAAATGGAGGACGACCACCTGGAGAAAGAGAAGCTTTATTTGATGAGTATTGGAATACAATCCTTAAGCGAGAAAAAAGTAAAGACAAAGATATTATTAAGGTTGATGATACTACCTTGCTAGACCTTAATGCTTACGTTGGCTATTTACTACACTGTCGAGCTTCTAATGAAACCGTTGAATCTCTTTTATCAGAAGAAGAATTTAAGACCTCACTAATTAAATTTTTACAAAAACAAGACAATCAATCTTCTCAAGAAGATATTAATTTAAGAGTAGATCAGTTTGTCAGTGATGCCAAAGACAGACTGGTATTAATTGTTTCACCAAGACCAGGTTTTTTTGGCTTTGAATTGCGATCTTTTCAAGAATTCTTTGCTTCAGTTTACCTATTCAAGAAACGAGAACGTTTTGAACTTTTGACTTCTATTGTGGGTTCAGAACACTGGCACTATGTGGCTTTATTCCTAGCAGGTCGCATTATCCGTGTGTTGGGTGAGGAGGCAGATTCTATTGTTAGATTGGGCTGTCGTCAAGTAGATAAACCTAGAGATGAAGAAGTTGCAAATGATTACTTACGGCCTGGAGCGTGGTTTGCTCTGGAAGTTGCAGCAGATGGGTCTCTCAGTAAGCAATACCGCAATCTTCAGCGAGAAGCTATCGACTATGGTCTAGAGGTTTTGGAAACAGGGCTAACAGAGGGACAGCAGCATAAACTAAGTTCCTTGACAGCGCAACTGTCTGAAAGAGACAAGCGCGACCTTCTGTGCCCCGCTCTAGAAGGTAAACTTAGCTCGAAGAATTTACCAGAAACCTGTTGGGAAGTTTCTTTGAATCTCTATGGTCAGCATTTTGGGTCAACACAATTCTTTCAGAATAAAATTGATGCTTGGCTTGAATTTCAACAGAAAAATTTTGTGCTTTCTGCATTGAACCTTGCGCTGCGCTATGAATCTGAGCCTTCATGGATGGTGGAGCGACTGCAAAGTCACTGGTCATACTGGAAAAAAGACCTACCTTCGGTATTTTTCCGTTCACAAAAATATGCTGAAAAATTGTTGAAGGCTTGGGATATTTCTAAAGCTGAAGCTACAGAACTAGCTCAAACAATTTTTGATAGTCGTTGGAGATATGAGCCTTTTCATTCTACTAAGGAACTTGTATGGGATTGGCCAGAACCAAAGACACTTTCGGAGCAATTAATACTAATGTTGAGGTGTCTCCGTATAATAGCCCTCCTTAAAATGCAAGTACGTAGTAACCGCTTAGACACGAGGATAGATGAGGGCGATTCTGTTTTTTCATCGGCAATACGTAGGCAAACAAAAGAGAACCATCAATCATCTGTTCCTGATGATACTGCTGAAACTGTGGAGCGTCTGTTGCAGCATTCGGACTTAATACCAGAACTTCGAGTAAGTTTGGAAACAATTTTATGGCTAATTAATCAGCCTAATCAAGCAAATGGATCTAGGTTTATTGAGAGTATCCGTTCTATTGAACAAAGCGTAGGACATTTAAGAAAATTTTTGTTCTATTCTGGCTTAAGAGAAACCTGGCCTCTTTTAGCTCTAGCTGTCGAGCGACAAAAAGTTAAAGGGCAGGATGCTGTGAATCGGTTGCTACCCTTCTTGGATCGGGATACTCAGATATCTATTGCTCACCAGGTACTAGAGACAATTCAAGAGTATTTGCAACAATCAGATGAGACGCAAAAACAACTATTTTTCATGGCACTACGAGAGCAAATTGGATTAGATGAAATCTTACCTGGATTAAAGCAGTTTGCCGAACCTATGGACCTAACCGTTGACGATTTGGTAGGAGCATACATTACCGTTTACCCTGACTATGGGTATCCAGGTTCTCGGCAAAATGAATATACCATTGACCAAATTAAAAATTTACTGACTACTGCCACAGATGCCATAAAACAGGGTGATAAACCAAAGAGACCGTTGTGGTTTATCTTTGAATTCCCGTGGCCGTCTGATTTAGCTGTAATAGGACAGGCACGACAACTCTTAGAAGTAATTCTTGACAATTACTCGGAATCTTCAGAATTTCCCCTTACCGATCTAAGTGCGACTCTCTTCCTCAAGTTGTTGGTTTATGACACTCATATACAAGAAATAGCACCTCGTTTGTTTACAATTCTGCCACTTACTAAACTTTGCAAAATTAGAATACCTTGGCTTATTGGTGCTATTTCCGGTGAAATTGCGCCCGAATATCTATCCGTACTGCAATCGTTAACGCAGCACGAGGAAGAAGCTGTGCGTGTAGGAAGCGCACTTCTTTTGAAAGCTGTTAGAGACTCAATAGATCACTATCCTGGCTCTAGAAGAGACGAATTTAGAGGGTTAAACTCTATTTGGATAAATTCAAGTTTAGGAATGAGTTTTATTAATGACGGCGACAGCAAACGTCGTCTGATAGGTATTACTCTTCTTACTTTGTCCTCAAATTATCCGGTTGAGGATGTCAATTACCGAAATCTAATCTGGGATAACTTAAAGCAACCCAAAACAGATGAAGAAGAGGCGGCTTGGAATCAATTATTACAAGAAATTTTGATGCCCGACGAGAAATATCCTATGTGGCGTAAACTGCTAGAAGGAATTCTCGGAAAACCCTGGTTTTATAGCAGATCAGTATTAAGTGCAGCGATGGAGCGATATCAAGAGATTGCTAAGACTGCCGATCTTACAATTCCTGAGATTGAATAGAAAATATTGAGATTGTTGTAAGGACTTATAGGACTCATTTGGGATCTAGAGTGAGCTTAGGCGATCGCCGCTAATCTTTTCAGCATGAGCCTCACAAAACAAAGGTTAATTTTTGTTGTAGCATGAGCTAAAGTTATTTCAAAATTTTTAACGAGACTTTTACACCTTTTCATCCAAGAATTACTTCTTTCGATTCCCCATCTGGCTTTTACAGGTACAAACCCTGCCCAGCCTTTTTGGCTGGGGTGGTGACAACCCGCCTGAAACTCTGATGGAGTAAAGATTTAGTCAACTTATGCTAAAAAAAGATAGGTAGAAAGCGGGTTTCTCGCCACCCCATGCGTAAGCCCTGAAACTGTGGGAAATGTTGATCTAAGCTAAATTATAAAAAATCAAGCACTGTTTAATACTAAAAACCGATGTCCCTCACCGAACAAATCCTCTCCCAACTGCCAGGAGACGCCCTCGGAGGCCTGAGAAAAGTCGATCGACTCTGGGAAAACCTCAAACAAAACACCGCACCAGCACCCCAAGCAGTCAAACACAGCCAACAACCCCTCGAAACCCTCGACTTTGACATAGTTATCGGCGGCGGAACCCTAGGAATATTAATCGGTACAGCCTTAGCCGTGCGGGGTTGGCGAGTAGCCGTGCTTGAACGCGGCACCCTGCGAGGCCGCGAGCAAGAATGGAATATTTCTCGCAAAGAATTAGACGCATTCTTAGAACTAAATTTGCTATCTGTTGAAGAGATAGAAAAGGCGATCGCCACCGAATACAACCCAGCCCGCATCAGCTTTGCCAACACCCCAGACATTTGGGTGCGCGACGTACTCAACATCGGAATCGACCCAGTTTATCTCCTAGAAACCTTGAAACAGCGATTTCTCCAAGCTGGAGGAAAGCTATTTGAAAATACACCATTTAAAACAGCCACACTTCACCCAGATGGAGTGTTGGTAGAATCTGCAAATACCGATACGCAACCTGCTACAAATTTATTTAAAACCAGATTATTATTAGACGCAATGGGACATTTTTCGCCCATTGTCCGTCAAGCTAGACAAGGGAAAAAACCCGACGCCGTATGTTTAGTAGTCGGCAGTTGCGCTCAAGGATACCCCAAAAACGACACGGGCGACATATTTGCATCCTTCACCCCAATGCAAAATCAGTGCCAATATTTTTGGGAAGCATTTCCAGCCAGAGACGGCCGCACCACCTACTTATTTACCTACATAGACGCCGACACAGAAAGATTTAGTTTAGAAACATTATTTGAAGACTATTTGCGCTTGCTTCCCCAATATCAAAACGTCGAACTCGAACAGTTAAAATTCCAAAGAGCACTCTATGGATTCTTTCCCTGCTATCGCCAAAGTCCTCTCAAAACGCCTTGGAATCGCATACTCCCAGTCGGAGACAGCAGCGGTAGCCAATCTCCCCTCAGCTTTGGCGGTTTCGGGGCAATGGTGCGCCACCTCAAACGCTTGACTCTAGGAATTGAGGAAGCTTTGACAAGCGATAGTCTCAGCAAAAATTCCCTCGCACTTTTGCAACCCTACCAGCCGAATCTATCTGTCACCTGGTTGTTTCAGCGTTCGATGAGTGCTGCGATAAATCAAAAAATAGACCCCAATCAAATCAATCAACTTTTGGCGGCCGTCTTTCAGGTAATGGAAGAGTTGGGAGAACCGGTACTCAAACCGTTTCTTCAAGATATCGTGCTGTTTCCGGCTTTGTCCCAAACCCTTTTTAAAACAGCAATTACCCATCCCGGATTAGTTATGAAAATTATCCCGCAGGTGGGAATAGCTAATTTGCTAGATTGGATGGTTCATTATGTAAATTTAGGAATTTATACGGGATTGCAGCCTTTGGGAAAAGCCGTAGAACCGCAGGTGAAAAATTTAGCACCGGAACAGCAATACTATTTTCACCGATTAGTAGAAGCGTGGCAATATGGCGCTGGAGGCGATTATTAACTGATTAACTGTGGCACGGGCATCTTGCCCGTCGCTAATATATGAACAGGCAAGATGCCTGTTCCACAACACAATATAATTTATTGATTAATTGTGGCACGGGCATCTTGCCCGTGGCTAATATATGAACAGGCAAGATGCCTGTTCCACAACACAATATAATTTATTGATTAATTGTGGCACGGGCATCTTG
>NZ_JAUBTL010000019.1:0-29559 GCF_036702475.1 Microcoleus sp. D2_18a_B4 | reverse complement strand
CCCGTGGCTAATATCTGAACAGGCAAGATGCCTGTTCCACAACACAATATAATTTATTAACTGATTAATTGTGGCACGGGCATCTTGCCCGTGGCTAATATCTGAACAGGCAAGATGCCTGTTCCACAACATAATTATATATGAACAGGCAAGATGCCTGTTCCACAACATAATTATATTAGTTGTGAGTCATGAAGGAGCTATAACTGCTAAAGCTTGGGGAATCACTCGAAATTTTGCAGGCGTGTAAGTTGTGATTTCACCGTCAGTATTAATGGGACGGCGTTTGCTAGTATTAACCTCAAATTCTTGAGCGTGCAAGGCGCGAACGTTAGGCGAACTGGTATAATTTCCTTGCCTCATAGCCGGCAGTAAACCCAGGATTTCCCACCAGCTTTTTGTTTCCAAACTGTACAAATCCAGTCGCTTGTCGTCGATGGTGGCATCCTCGGCAACTGTCATGCCACCTCCGTAATAGCGGCCGTTGCCAATGGCAATTTGAATAGTTCTAACCTTAAAAGATTGGTTTTTTACCTTAATTTCTGCTCGAAACGGTCGCGCTGACAAAATTGTCTGCAAAGCAGTAAAAGCATAAGCTAAAACTCCCCAGCGCTGCTTGACGTTTTTAGTCAGCCGCTGGGTAATTTGCACGCTTAGTCCCAAACTCGCAACATTAAAAAAATGTTGACCGTTCACCCAACCTAAGTCTATTAGCCGAACTTTACCGCTGGCAATTACTTGACAAGCTGCGGATAAAGCTGTAGGAATTTTCAGAGTGCGGGCTAGGTCGTTAGCAGTTCCCATCGGCAAAATACCCAAGGGTAACTTGGTGTCTATCAAACCTTCTATGGCGGCGTTGAGAGTGCCGTCGCCGCCGCCGATTATTACTAATTCGACTTGATTTTGGTAGCGCCGAATTGTTTGGGGAATTTCGTGGGCGTGGTCAGTAGATTCTATAATTAACTCAAAACCCAGTGCTTCTAATTCTCCCGTGGCTTGAGATAATAGCTTTTGCCCTTTTCGGGAGTGCTGGTTTACTAAAAGTAGAGCTTTCTTCATTTGTTAATTTTTAATTAGGAATATTGCGTATTTTTAATTACAAAAAGTATAGCTTGATGCCTTAACTGCATGAAATTAATGCTTTACTTCCATTTTACCAGTTATGATGGATTGACAAAAATGTTAAAAAATGGATAATTGTAGCAAAAGATTGGTAAAAAGTAGCTCCCTCCCCCTCTGACCTAGCAGCAAAAAACCTCGCTTCTCGATCGCCACTAAATTAAAATCATGTCTAACTTTTTAGAACAAGCGCAAGTCGCTGCCGATCGCCAAAACTGGCCTGGGTTAGTCGAATGCTTGCAGCAAGTGACAGCCAAGGCCGGCAAGCCGCAGGAACAACACATTTTAGAGCAAGCTGTCAGTTTAGCAATAGAAGCCTTAGAATGGGGCGATTTTCAAGACCGTTGGGAAATTGCTAAAGTATTGCCAAATCTGGGAAATGGCGCGATCGCACCTTTAATTGCCGTGCTCGAAGACGAAGACGCAGACACGGAGCCCCGGTGGTTCGCCGCCCGCATTCTCGGAAAGTTCGATCGCCCGGAAGTGATTCAAGCTTTAGTAGAATTGGTCAAAAATTCCGACGAAGAATTGAGCCAAATCGCCGCCGAAACCCTAGGGAATTTCGGCCCGACAGCCATAGAATCCCTCGCAACTCTCTTGCAGCAAGAAGACTCGCGACAGTTTGCCACAGCAGCACTCGCCCAAATTCGGCGCACCGAAACCATCCCACCGCTGTTGAGCGTAGTCGGAGACTCTCAAGTTGCGGTGCGGGCATCCGCAATCGAGGCCCTGAGCAGCTTTCACGACTCCCGCATCCCGCCGGTACTGGTAGCCGCACTCAAAGATCCGGCGACAGCAGTTAGAAAAGAAGCCGTGCGAGCTCTCGGTGTGCGCGCCTATTTAGATGCAGAATTAGATTTAGTTAACTTGCTCAAACCTTTGCTTTCGGACATCCGATTAGAAGTTTGTCAGCAAGCGGCGATCGCGATCGGGCGAGTGAAAACCGATGCTGCAGCGGCTGCTTTATTTGAATTGCTGCGATCGCCGATAACTCCGCTTGAATTGCAAATCGAAACTGTGCGCGCCCTAAGCTGGAGCGAAACCGCAGCCGCTTTAGAATATTTGCAGCAAACCTTAATTGCCGATCTTAATAACACAAACTCTCCTGTTTGTCAAGAGATTGTCACTGTTTTAGGGCGAGTGGAAAAGCCGGAATTAAAAGCCAAAGCTGCTGAAATTATGATCGATTTGCTCGAAAGCAATCATCCCACCATGCAGTCTGCTGGAATCAAACAATCTTTAGCTTTAGGGTTAGGGCAATTAGGAGATATGAGAGGGCTAGATGCTCTGATTTCAATGTTGGGCGACGCAGACAGCAGCGTCAGGCTGCACTGCATGGCAGCCATCAAACAGCTAGGTGCTGCCGAGGCCAGGCAGAAATTAGAAAGCTTAGTGAAACAAGAGAGTCTCGAACCAAGATTAAAAGAGGGAATTGCGATCGCCCTGCAAGAATGGCAATAAAATTAATCAAAAGACAGAATACCCCAATCCCCAACTTCTTGAAGAAGTCGGGGATTTCATAGCGAGCACATCTTTCTTCTTCCTGCCTCCGTTACATCCGTTACAAAACCCGTAGCCGAACTTCCTTCGGCTATATCATCGATTTTCTTTGTGAATTTGGGCGAGCGCACTTGTCACCCGCTCTAAATCTTCATCAGTTAAATTAGAGCCAGAAGGCAAACAAAGCCCGTACTCAAATAACTCTTCAGCCACCGCACCCCCGAAACATTCGCAATCAGCAAATACTGGCTGTAAATGTAAAGGTTTCCAAACCGGACGCGCTTCTATTTTCTCTTGAGCAAGCCCTAGGCGAACTTGTTCTCTATCTGCACCGAAAGTGGCTGGATCGATCGTTAAACAAGTCAGCCAGCGAGTAGCGCGTCCAAAGGCAGCTTCCGGCATAAATTCAATTCCCGGCAAGTTTCCTAAAGCTTGTTTGTAAAAGTCAAAATTGCGTCGTCTAGCTTCAACTCGCTCCTCCAAAACCCGTAATTGACCGCGACCAATTCCCGCCAAAACATTGCTGAGGCGGTAATTGTAGCCAATTTCTGAGTGTTGGTAATGAGGAGCGGGGTCACGGGCTTGTGTTGCCAAAAAACGAGCTTTTTCTACCAGTTTTTGGTCATCGGAAACTAACATCCCGCCGCCGGAAGTGGTGATAATTTTATTGCCGTTGAATGAGAAAATGCCGATTTTACCAAAGCTTCCAGGCGATCGATTTTTATAGGTAGCCCCTAGAGATTCGGCTGCATCTTCTATGAGCGGAATTTCATAAGCATTGCAAGCTTCTAGAATTGGGTCGAGATCGCAACTTTGACCGTAGAGGTGTACGATTACAACAGCTTTGGGTAATTTACCAATTTTTGCTCGTTTGTCAAGTGCTTCTCGGAATAAATCGGGGTTGAGATTCCAAGAAGTGCGATCGCTATCAATAAAAACTGGTTTAGCCCCAAGATAAGTAATCGGGCTAGCAGTTGCAATAAAAGTCAGAGTCGAGCAAAAAACCTCATCTCCCGAACCGACACCAATTAATTGTAAAGCCAAATGCAAAGCTGCGGTACCGGAACTAACAGCCGCTGCGTGTTTAGCGCCAACTATTTCGCAGAATTCTTGCTCGAAAGCGTCTACATGGGGGCCAACGGGGGCGATCCAGTTGGTATCAAAGGCTTCTTTGACGAACTCTTGTTCGAGGGAACCCATGTGAGGTGTTGAAAGGAGAATTTGTTTTGTCATTTGATCTTCATTTTGGAGAACGATAGGCCGGAAAAAAGTTGGACTTTAGGAGTTCTTTAGGCTCTATATTTAAATATTTTGCCCTTAATCTGACCAGATTATTATATTTTTTTTCATCTACAATCAAGCGCATCGTTAAGTATTTGTGCCTTTGCTTGGAAAATCCTGATTTGAAATGAAAAAGAGAATCTTTTTCGCCTCCAACTCCACCTCCAAGATGTAAAACTTCATTGCCCCGCTCTTTGGCCCATAATCGAGTATAATCTATTTGTAAGCTATTAGGAGATTGTTTTAAAAATTTGTTTTGTGTGGCGCTAAAGATGCTCTGAACGATACCGCAACATTCTGTATACAAACCACCACTTGCAATTTCGTTATCCAACTCAACCAGGCATAGGTGCATTTTTTCCCCAAAAGCATCTGCCATATTCAGAAAATACTCTAAGTTGAAAGAATAATAATACTCTGCTGCTTCTACGCGCTGCATGGTTATTTGATAAATTTCGATAAATTTATCGATATATAGCTGAACAGGCATCATTCTTGCTGTAAAACCGGCCTGCTTGCATTTAGTTATTGACTGTCGCTGATTGCGTCTAGTGTTCTGCCACATTTCGGCTTCAGAAATTCGCAAGTCAATAGAGACAGTTTCTCCAGTGATTTGGCAAATATTCGGATTGAAAATTTGCTCTAACGCTCCATTAAGTATAGGATGCAGCCGTAAAAAAGCCGAACAGACGTTTTTGGCGCGTAAAACTTGCGTTAATTCATTTATTGCTAAATTCAAAAACTCAGGTGTAGCAGCTTCGTTCAACAGCATTCCCGGATAGCCATAAGGGGATACCACATCAAATACTTCTAATATATTCTCTTCCCCTACTCGATCGCACGGACGCACAAGATAGGGCAAAAAGAACATTTTTTCATCATCCACTATTAAAATAGCCTCTGGGCTATATTCAGTTCTTTTTGCCTCTAGATTCACATACCCTGGCAAATGATAAATATCATGGCGTACTTTTTGCAGGTTAGATAACCACCAACTACTTGATAAGTTAACAATTTGTGTATCCATTGTTAGAGTTTTTTTTCCATCTTCAAAAACTTGATGGGTTGATTTGGCAGAGCAAAAATTATTTTATCGCATCTAACAAAAATTTTATTACGATTGGGATCGATTAATTTTAAAGCATAGGTTAACCTGTCATCTTCTAGACAACTAGAATCGGGTATACGCCAGTAAGCTTTACCTAATCTACCAATCTTGAGAATGTCTGAATTATTAATAGACAGCATTATATATGAGAAACCATAGCTATATTGCCATGCTTCTGCTTCCAGCCAATTTTTTACTTCAAACGAGCATTTTTGCGTACCAAAGTAATCTATTGGTACTTCATATAAAAATTTAGAATACTTGACTTCATAGCCCATTTTTTTGTATAAACTTAAAGCGATCTGATTATTGATATCCACATCTAAACTAATTTTTTCGATGTGATGCTTTTGGCATTCTGCCAGGAGATAAGCTAACATTTGTTTCGCTATACCTTGGCGTTGAAATTCAGGAGCAACGGCTAAATAATTTATACTTAGGCATTCCTCATAAAATTTAGCATTTACATATCCAGCGAGATTGCCTGTTAAAGTGGCTGTAAAAAATTCGGGATATTTTTGATTCATATCCGCGTCTTCTATCACTTTACTAATATATCGCGATACCAGGGGGCTCACAAAAAGCCAGTCGCATATAAAATGTTTGGGAAAAGCATTTCTATGTATGCTTTCTATACTACTACTTTCTGATGGTAAAGCTTTCCTAACCATCGCACTGTTTTCGTTCATCATCTAAATCCTTCATTATGTAGCTGGGAACTACAGCAACCGCTTCTCTTCGCAGCACTTTTTCAACCGTTTGAACCAAAATTTTTACATCCATAAATAAAGACCAATTTTCCACGTAGTATACATCGAAAGCAAGTCTTTCATCCCATAACAGGTGATTCCGACCGTTAATTTGTGCTAATCCAGTAATGCCTGGAAGTACATCGTGCCTTTTTGTTTCTTTTTCCGAAAAATAAGGTAAATATCTGGGCAAAAGCGGTCTTGGGCCAACAAAACTCATCTGGCCTTTGAGAACGTTCCACAGTTGAGGAAGTTCGTCCAGACTGGTTTTACGCAAGAATTGACCGAGGGATGTAAGGCGTTGCTTATCGGGGAGCAAATTACCCTCGGCGTCGCGCTCACTCGTCATAGTGCGAAACTTGTAGACGTTAAAAATGCGACTGTCTTTGCCGGGACGCGCTTGGGTAAAAAAAACTGGACTACCCATGCGGATATGGATAGCGATCGCAACTATCAACAGTATAGGAGAAAAGATTAGTAGTGCGATCGCAGCACCCAATCTATCGAATAACCACTTAATTAATCTGCTGAATTTGATAATTGGTGATTCCTTGTTATTCATAGTTCATTTCTCTGCTTACCACCTATACTTTAAACTCAAAATCCCCTTTTTTCCTGACTTAAGAAGATCGCCTCGTCATAGCGAAGCATCACAACATCTTCCTGCCAACCATCAATGCTTATTTCGGGATTTTTGCCTAAAATCATTTCGATAATCCAGCGTGGAAAGTTAGCACCTGCTGCAAAAGAAAGAGGATATCCCCCCCCAAAACGAGGATTAATTTCAGTAAATTTAATATCTCCACTGGGAAGCAGAAAACATTGAACGGTAATGCAGCCTAAAGCACCAGGTAAAGTATCTACCACTTTCTTCCCCGCCGCAATTAAAGCTGAATTCTTAACGGTTACTCCTTTACTAATTTCTCCCGCTCTTGTTTCTATGCGTAGTCTAGGTACAACAGAGCGTACCTCTCCTTGAAAATCAACTAGAATATCTAGCGTATATTCTTCTCCTACTAGCAATTCCTGGACAATAGCATTGGGGATATAATCTTTAAAAAAAGCCAATTCTTTGGCATTTTTTATTTTTGTCACTCCCACACTAGCACTGCCATCAGCCGGTTTAAGCAAAAAAGGATATTTAGCTTGAGAGTCAGCTAAAATCTCATCAGCATCTAAAATTTCTGGAGTTGGCACTCCCATTTTTTTGAAAAACTCGTAAGTTTTCGTTTTATCATTGCAAATGCCTGTAGTTTCACTTGATGAAACTACAATAGTTACACCTAATTTCTGGAATTCTTCTTTATGAAAAGCTAGGGTATTTAGTTCTGTATCAATCAGGGGAATGAGCAGTTTAATCTCGTATTTTTGGCAAATTTCCTTCAACTTATTGATATAATTTGGGTCATTTACCCGACTAACTCTCTCATTGAAATCGCTGATAAAAGAAGCCGGGGCATTGTTTTGTAAATCTGTAGTCACAATGCTCCCAGTTAATCCCATATCTTTTAAAGTTTTCTTAAAAGCTTGGATCAGGGATACTCTTCTACCTGCACTTGTAAACAGAATGTTGAATTCGCTCATAAAATACCTTTTAATTACGATTTTGATTACCTAGAAATTTAGGCATAGTTACCTTTTCGCTCTGATTAATTCCTTCTTGCTTGAAAACTTTGATTACTGTTAACCAAAGAATTTTCAGGTCGAGCCAGAGACTCCAGTTGTCTATATACCACACATCCAATTTAAATTTTTCCTCCCAAGTGATAGAATTGCGCCCATTAACCTGCGCCCAGCCAGTAATACCTGGTTCTACTTCATGACGACGTGCTTGTTCGGGACTATAGCGATCTAAGTATTCTACCAGTAAAGGTCGAGGCCCTACAAAACTCATGTCGCCTATGAAAACATTCCAGAGTTGAGGAAGTTCGTCCAAGCTCGTTTTACGCAACAAGCGACCAAAGGCTGTAAGCCGTTGTTTACTGGGCAAAAGATTGCCATCAGAATCGCAGTCATTTGTCATGGTGCGAAATTTGTAGAAGTTAAAAATCAGCCCATTTTTCCCCGGTCGGGATTGAATAAACATAATTGGTCTACCCATGCGAATATAGATAGCGATCGCTACTATCAGCATCACGGGAGATAAAATTAGCAGCGCGATCGCCGCGAACATTCTATCTAATAGAAACTTCACGAATTTGGTCGGTTTGGTGCTTGGTAATTTGTAATTATTCATGGTTCTTAGTGTGTTCTTAGTGAGCGACTAACCAAGGATTCCTCAACAGATCAATTATCCATTTTTTATAGCCCATAAAATTGTATACCTTCTTAAGCTAAAGCTTCAGCATAAAGTTCTTCATGTAGCTTTATCACCTGGCTCACATCGTAAGCAGCCATCCGTTCTCGTCCCTGCTTACCCATATTCTTAGCCTCTTCAGGACGATCTAACACCCAAGCCATTGCTTTTGCGATTCCTTCTATATCCCCCACTTCTACCAGAAGACCGCAACCTCCTTCTAGTAATTCTTGAGTACCGCGAATTTTAGTACCAATTACAGGAATTTCCATTGACAAAGACTCCATAACGCTTCTAGGTAAACCTTCCTGTTCGGAAGCTAGGATATTTGCTACTGAAGCTCGCATTAAAGTAGGAACATCATCGCGCCTACCTAAAAAGTGTACTATATTTTTCACTCCCAAATCCGATGCTAATTTCTGCATTTCCTCTAATAGTCGTCCACGACCTGCCAATACTAAATGTACTTCCGGTCTAGCCAACTTGGCAAATGCTTGAATTACATCTCGATGATGTTTGCGAGCAATAAATTCAGCTACGCACAAAAACAGCGGAGTTCCTTCAGCTACTCCCAACTCCTGACGCACTCTCTCTACCTCTGATTCCGCTACAGCATCGGGGCTATAATATTTCAAATCTACACCAATTCCTGGCATATAGCGAATACGTTCTGGGGGCAAAATATTATACTTCTTAGCTGTTAACTCATCCTCGCGATTAATTAATGTTAAATAGTCTGTCCAATTTCCAGCAATTTTTTCTAAAGTTAGAAAAATAGCATTTTTTAAGGCTTTTCCGCCTGGATGAAAGTGAAAGCCGTGAGCAGTATAAATCACCTTACATTTCCCCTGCTTTCTTAAATTATTAACAGCGTATCGGCCTACAAAAGCAGCCACAGGAGTATGTACGTGAACGAGATCGTAGTTCCCTTGTGCCATTACTTCGCAAATTGCTTTTGGAGCAAGGATCAGATTTTTAGGATCTAAGGGATTGCGCGACCATTCGATTTCCCAAACTCGGTTAAAAGCTTGTAAACATTCAGGGGAGTTAGAAACACCTTGAGCCATTGCATCTACTTGCCAACCTTTGCTGCGGAAGTGGTAAGCAAAAGGCAACAGAAATGCACGCAGAGTACCTACTACGGTAGTTACTACTAAAAGTCGGGTCATTTTTTTTGCCTCCACCATACTTCTGTAATTTCCCGGACGTGGCGATAAAATTCAATCCGTTGTTTTTCGAGAATTTCATCTCTATATTCTTTGGCTGTTTCTAAGTTACGCGCTGACATTTTAGCCATGCGATCGGGCTCGGTTATTACTTGGCGAATTTTAGTGGCCAATGCTGTTACATTGCCGGGGGGCACCATATCTTCCGGGGGTAGCAATTCCGGGATGCCTCCTACTGTGGAGCCAATACAAGGTAATGCTCGCCCCATTGCTTCTACCATTGCTCTAGGTAAACCTTCTTGGTGGGAAGGCAAAACGAACAGATCGGCGCGATCCAATTGGGCCATCACTGCATCACCACCCGCTAACTGACCCAAAAAAGATACTCGTTCTTCTATGCCCAAGGATTTGGCTCTGGCTTCCAATTCCGATCGATGTTTGCCATCTCCAATCAAAGTTAATTTTAGGTCTAGTCCCTCTTGCACGCAAGCCCCAACGGCATCGATTAACACATCGGGCGCTTTATAAAGTTGAGCAATCGTACCGACAAAAATCAGATTAAATGTCCCTCCCTGACGCGGTAGACGAGAGGAAGAAACCAGGGTGCGTTCTGGAAGGTCTACATCTGATACACCTACGGAAAAGTTAGCACAAGGGTATCGTTGCTGCAAAGCGTGTTTGGTAACATAAGCTGCTGCTGCTGCTTCTCTACAATGCCACCGCAGTCTTCGGGGAGATGACCAGCGAAAAAACGGGCGCAGGGGATGTTTTACTGACCCCGGTGCAAAGACATCATAAGGGTCTGCTACTACTTCCACGGCGTAAGGGCGCCCAATTTTGTGTAGCATGGATTGGATAGGGGAGGCGATCGTGGAACCAACGCGCAATATTACTGCATCGTTTGGTTTGACTGCATTTCTGGCACTGCGCTGCACTTGCCATGCCTTGAGCAAATATTGCCAAGGCCCAATGTAATAAGGTATGGCAGCAAAGTCAACTCCTTCTCCATTTGCTTGTTTCCAGTCGGAAGGCACATTTGAGACATCTCGCACGCGAGCTACTACTAGCACGCTATCAAATACTTGTAAGTATCGCGTCCAAAAGGAATAGGGGAAGGTTGTTTGCGTCCATACCTTACCATCTGGCGTGCGATCGAAGCGATATTCCACTGTTACGACAACATTCATAGCGGGAAGAAAGGGGCGGGGGAATGATAGGGAATAAAAAACGAGCTCATCTAAAGTTCTTTAGTTGCTTGATAAACTGCTACATCTAAAGGTTTGAGAAAGCCAGATAGTCGAGTGCCGTTTAATGCTAGATTGTCAGGATGATTTTCAAACATACGTTTTAGTTGCGTAATTTTTGATGGGATGGCGAGCGATACTTCTTGGCGATCGTAAGAACGGTTAACTACTATCACTAATGCTTTGTTTTGATAAGTCCATATTCCAGCTATTACCTTTTCTATACCTACATCAATTATTTTTAGCTTTCCCTCTAACAATAGGGAATCAATGGTTTTTATTTCTGGCACTAAAGTCTTCATTTTTGCCCACAAATCCGGGTGGGATGGTAAATGCCAACCCGTATCGTGATAAGTGTAGTAAATAATTCCTTTGGCACCTGCTAACAGGGCTTGATAGGTCATATTTCTCACTTCATCAAAAGTTGGGATGCGGAGGGGACGGAGTTTTCCTTGCTTTCTTCTTCGCCAAGCAAAAGCTTGTACGTTAGCATAAACAGCCTTCTGGTATGGAGCAACTGCATCGCGGACAAGGGAAACCCGATCGTAGGTTAATGATATCTCATCATCTCCGTTACCAATAGGATAAGACTGCATGGCAATTACATCAGCACAACTGGCAAATTCTTTAATTTTATTTGAATAACCGCTGATATAAGTGATATGATTGGGATCGTTTAATTTCACTTGTTGGTGAAATTTTAACACTTCTTGGGGAACGAGTTTACCATTATCAACATCATCCGCAATATTCCAACCCAAAACCGCAGGTTTTTCTTTGAAGGAATTGACCATATTAACTAACCCAATCCCTTGTTCGCTCACAACATAAATCCCAAGGCGCTCCGCTTCATTCAAAAATCGATCGTAACTATTAACTTCTGTTGCGGAAGCATGAATCGTGTTGAATCCAGCCGCTGCAATATCCCGCATATGTTTGATTAATTCTTCTGGTTTTGATTTCCAAGAAACGTGATAAAATCCGAACGGGAAAAATGGTTTCCCATTAACTATGGTGATACCGTTAACAATATTTACGCTCTTATTTAACGATTGATTTATAGTGGCTGCTTGAGAAGAGCAGGCTAAATTATTATTTGTTGTAATTGCTACAGTTATTACTAGCATTACCACAAATAATGCTACCAATGTATAGATTTTATACCAGTTTTTTCGCTTGCTCATATTGTTTCGCTTAAGCCTTTTGAGTTACGTAAAGATTCTTCTAGTAAATAAGGAGTTCTCAGGACAATTGCTACCGAACTGAGATAAAGTCCTAGAAACTGACCTAGAGCGGGTACGGGATAAAAAGTTTCTTGACTAACAGCGGTAAGTAAAAAAGTAACTGTTCCCCATAAAAAGGGTTTTTCTTTGATTTCTATCTTATACAAATAGAATAGAATCATCCCAAATAATATGGCAAATAGGCCCACACCTATCAAACCTGTTTCGGAAGTAATTTGTAGATAAAGCATATGGGCATTGTCGCCTCGATCGATCGCCGAACCAAAACCATTTCCGACAATCCAACTAACTTGATTGTCATCTAATGCAGCCAGGTGAGAAGCCCATCTTTCATCCCTTCCACTTAAATTGTCAGTGTTATTAGCTTGGAACACGGTTAATTGGCGATCAATAATTGAGCCTTCGTAGGAATTTAGCTCAATACCTTTCAACCCTAAAGCAGATGCCAGTACAGGTAAAATCCATGCCATATTAATAATTATTAAAACATAAAATGGTTTGGTTACCAAATAAAGTGATACTAAAAATAGGATAGCTGCGAATCCAGAACGAGACTCGCTGATAAATACAGTTAGCGCAGAAAGAATAAGGAAAGTAGTGTTAGATATATCCTTTTTTTGACTGCTGCCTAAGTGCAATCTTAAAATCAGAAGAATCATTACTTGGGCTGCAACATAAGCATGGTTGTAACCGACAAAACCTAAACCCTTAGTCCCAATCTCACCAACATTACCATAGTATTGCCAAGCTCCCACCTTCGGTAAATGGGCAGTGATTAATGAGAGAGGTATTACACCAGCATAGGTTAAGAAAACTCCCAAGGAAACGAAAATTAATACTCCATCAACAATTTGCCTCATTTTCTGAAGTCGCTCTGGTGTTAATGGAATACGAGCGATTAACCAAAATGAACTAAAGTATTGCACTAAGCGATAAAGTTGGAAAGCTCCAAAAGGAGGGCCAACGGCATTGGGTTCGGCAGTAGCCAAGTAACAAAGATAGGATAGGATGATTCCCAACAAAATAATTATAAAAATCGAAAATATTTTTTTATTTGGCAGAGATAGAGGGGTAGTATATCGACGACATCGGATAAAGGTGAAGATAATGAAAAAGAATGCTAAATCAGAAAAACAAGGCCAAAGTGCCCAAGGCCCTATCGGTAATATCGGGACTGTGAAACTTTGGGATAACAAATAACAGCAAAAAGCAAAAAATAACCATTGCGTGCCTTTTAACTGTGATGACGATATAGGAATAGGATTAGCTTTAACAGATTTAGTTTTTGTGCTTAACTTCATTAAAATATGGCTCCAGGTAGAGTGCTTCCAATTGTTTAAGGCTATTGTGAATTGTGAACGAACTTTGTTCTAGTAATTGATAAGCTTGTGTTTGCGTAATTAGGGATTGAGCTTTTTTAGTAGTCAGAACTGCTTCACACCAAGCAGAGGCAGATTGGGACAAGGAAATTCGTTGCACTAAAGATTCGATGAAATCTGCTTCTGCTGGTACTACATCTGAAAAAACACAGGGCAAACCTGCTGCTTGTGCCTCGATCAAGACTAAGCCCAAACCTTCGTAAAGGGATGGCAGGACGAATGTATCCATTGCCCCCAGCATCAATCGGGATACGTCCGCTCGCAATCCTGCAAAGATGACATATTTATCTAATCCCATTTCGATCGCTTTCTGCTCGATCTGGGGACGCAGCACGCCATCACCTACCAATAACAAACGCATATTTGGTTGTTTTTGGGCAATAGTTGCGGCGATTTCTAGTAGAAATAAATGGTTCTTTTGTGCTTCAAATCTGCCGACGTGACCTATAACAAACGCATCGGTAGGAATTCCCAACTCAGCGCGAACGCTGACTCGATCGACGCTCTGGCGAAATGGAGCCAGATCGACACCACAATAAAGAATCTGGTAACGGCGCTCTCGTTCCCAAGCTGAACCAAACAAGGAAGCTGCTGCTAAACGACTTGCTGCCAAACCAATTGTTGCGTAGCGGGCTATCCACCATTTTGTTAAAGCTAGATATAAGCGTCGATATAATCCTGCTTTGGTTTCCAGGGAAGAGGTATCGTTATGGCTGTGGGCAATCCGAATCGGCACGCCCGCTTCTTTTGCCAGACGGAGAACGTAACCGCTAAAGTGATGAACGTGGCTGTGTACGATATCGTAAGGCGCATATTCCTTGATAATTCGTTGGAAATTGCGAGCGTACAATCTGGGTTGAGATGGAGCGAGACAAGGGATAATCCGACTGCCCAAGCTACGAACTTCTTCATCGTAAGGGCAGGGTTTGGTGGTATGAACTAAAAAGTCGATCTCAAAGCGATCGCGATCGATATGTCTCAAAACGTGCATCAGCCAAGTTTCTACTCCGCCCCGATTCATACCGCCGACGACATGAAGAATACGGATGGGACGCTGCTTAGTCAATATTTGATTTTGTTCCTTGATATCTGTCGAGTCTGTATACTGCATAAGCAATGACTGCAAAACTAAAAACTGCTTGAACGATCGCCCCAACGATCAGCGCGATTACGGCCCCTTGCACTCCCATCGTCGGAATTAACCAAAGACAAGCGAGCCCAGAAGCCCCTGTAACTAAAGCAAACAAAGGCATTTGCACCTGAAAGTACCTAGCAGCAGTTATCCCGTAACCCAAGAAGGATGACACATAGCCAATACCCGCAACCACCATTAGCCACACGAACAAATCAGCTCGCTCGGCATACTCAGGTTTATAGAGTAAAGTTAGGATTGGCTTGCCGGCAACAACAGCGACAAAAACGCCTCCCGCACCTAACATCAAGCCAACCCCCACCAGCTTAAACAAAAGTGTGCGAAAAGCAGTGCTATTTCCCGCTGCATAATATTTTGCCAGCCGCGGACTAGCAGACTGCGCTAGGGCACTGACTACCATGTTCCCTGCTACCATCAGGTAAGATATTGCAGAGAAAATCCCCAGTTCTCGTTCGCCCAAATACCGCTCGAGAAAGTATCGAGGAATGTTAGTATTCAGGGAAATTAACATCATCACCAAACCCAGAGGTAAAGCCAGCACAACTAACTTTCCCAAAGTTTTTCCCTCCCAGCGCGGGTACAAGGGATTTTGGCTGTTTGCAGGTTCAGCATCGGCCACTAATAAATCTTCTTGCTCTCTCCCCTGCGAAGAATTATTTAAAATTAATTTACCATTGCGAAGATCCCAGCCGAATAGGACTAAACCCCACGCAACTGCTAATCCGAGCGCTCCCCCTACAACACTCCCAGTCAGAGAAACTCCGATCCCTAAAAGTAATAACGACAAAGGCCCTTTAATCATCAAGGCTATCGCAATTCGATCCATCCGTTCGTGTTGTTGAATCAAGCCGTAAAACACATCGCTGATCGACTCAAAAGCCTTTGCCAGGGCGATCGCCCAAATCACCAGCGAAGTCTCCCACCGATATCCAGCTTTGAGCGTAATTCCGGCAATTATTAAGAATGCTAGCGCCGTTGCAATTAACCTCAGACCCAGATAATCGCTAAAAACATACTCCCCTTTGGCATCTGTTGCTTGGATCTGACGCAATTGGAGATTGGTAAACATGATCACAGGTGCTGTAACCGCCAGGCCCAAGGTAAATTGACCCACCATTTCAGGAGTGCCCAATTTAGCAAGCAACACCAACATCCCCCACTGGGAAGCCGCATAAACGAGGTGCCCAGTGAAAGTCCATGAAAAATTACGGCGTAATGTTAGTGGTTTCAACTGTTGCATTAGTAACTAATTACCTGCTTGCTAATTGGTGAATTCCCAATCGCGTATTTCCCATTTCCAAATTATTCACAAATGCCCCATTAACTTTTAACAGCCATAGCGCCCATCAATTTTTCTACCTTAGAGCCTTCTACAGGCTTCGAGAAAAAGTATCCCTGTCCGTAGACGCACTTCAGAGCTTTGAGCTCAGCTATTTGCCATCTCGTTTCTACTCCTGTGGCAATCAGGCCCATACCTAACTCCTGAGTTATGGCAATAATTTTCCGAAGAATTTCTAAGTTCGGGTTGCTAGCATCTAGCCCGCTGACTAGAGAGCAATCTAGCTTCAAACTGTCGAATTTCCCATACTTCAGCCGCGTTAATTGGTAGAGCTGAGTTAATGATACATCACTCAGACCACAGTGGTCGATTTGTACTTGCACACCTAAAGTTTTAAGTTTGAGAAAAACAGACCCAGCCAACTCGGAATTTTCCGTCACAACATATTCAGGAATTTCTAACCTCAAACTCGGAGCAGCGAGAGTTGTTTCTTTCAATATTTTGGCAATCGTCTCGATTAAGTCAGCGTGGAAAAACTGTTTGCTAGTCATATTCACGCTGACTGTTAAAGGAGCGTTAAGACGAAATTGCGACTGCCAAATCCGCATCTGGCTGCAAGCTTGCCGCAGTACCCACTCGCCCATAGGAACAATCAAGCCGGTTTCTTCTGCCGCTGGTAGGAATTCGTCTGGCCACAGCAAACCTCGATTCGGGTGCTGCCAGCGCAACAGCGCTTCAAAACCACTAATTTGATTGGTTTCCAGGCAGACGATCGGCTGATAGTGAATCCGAAACTCCTCATTGGCAAGAGCCACCCGCAAATTATTCTCTAACTGAACAGATGCTGCACTGCTAATCTTGGCCGTCTCGGTTGTTTTTTGGGCTGTATTGGCGTGCAAATTGGCGGTTGAATACCCTGGTACGTACTCAGGCACTAACTGCTGTAGCATTGAGACAATTAAATTCGCATCATTACGATCGCTCGCTTGACAAAGGGCTTCTACTTCCTGGTCAATATTTTCTTTCACTAGGCGGCTGGCATTGCCAAGACTGAGAATTTTTTCGTGTTTAGTGCGGTTGTATTTCTCGCCTGGAATAAACAGCTCTTCAAACAATTTTTCTCCCGGCCGCAGCCCTGTAAACGCGATTTCTATGTCTTTGCCCACTTCATATCCTGAGAGCCGAATCAAATCTTTTGCTAAATCAAAAATTCTGACTGGTTCTCCCATCTCAAGCATGAAAACTTCCCCGCCATTGCCGATGACTGCTGCCTGCAAAACCAGTTGAACTGCTTCTGGAATTGTCATGAAATAGCGAGTGATATCTGGATGGGTAATTGTGATCGGCCCGCCCTCAGCAATTTGTCGCTTGAAAGTAGGTACGACGCTACCGCGGCTGCCAAGAACATTACCGAAACGAACCACTACAAATGGGTTTTTGCTTTTTTTGGCTGCTTGCAGCACCAGCATTTCGGCAACTCTTTTGCTAGCTCCCATAATGCTAGTTGGATTCACCGCTTTGTCGGTGGAAATCATCACAAATTGTTTCACATTGTATTTCAATGCCAGATCCAGCAGATTTTTCGTCCCCCGCACATTGTTAGTAATCGCTTCCGGCGGGTTTAATTCCATCATGGGTACGTGTTTGTGAGCGGCCGCATGAAAAATGATGTCTGGTCTCATTGTTAGAAAAACGTACTCTAAGCGCTCGCGAAAGCGAATATCGGCCATAAAGGCTGTCACGCGAGTAATATCTGTTGGGGTTTGGCTGGTTTTTTTGAGTTCTGACAGGGCTTTTCCTAATTCTTGTTGAATGTTGAATACAGAATTTTCTCCGTGTCCGACGATGATGATTTCCGCAGGAGCGCACTTTAATATTTGCCGACAAAGTTCGCTGCCGATGGAGCCACCCGCACCGGTAATTAGAACTTTCTTGCCTCCAATCAATCCCAAGACTTTCTCAACATCAGTTTGAATGGGTTCGCGGCGGAGCAAGTCCTCAATCTGTACTTCTCTGAGGCTACCTAAACTGACACGACCGTTGATGATTTCATTGATGCCGGGGAGGGTGCTGGTTGGAATTCCCATTGACTGACAAATTTCTACGATCTCCCTAATCTCTTTTCCCGGAGCTGAGGGGATGGCAATCATAACTTTGTCGATATTTAGCGATCGAACTACTTCCGGAATGTTACAGCGATTGCCGACTACAGTCAGTTTGCCAATCTGCTTGGAGATTTTTTTGCGGTCGTCGTCTATGAAAGCGATTGGATCGAGTCCTACCTCTGGACTCCTCTGCATCGTTTGCATCAGAGATGTGCCTGCACTGCCCGCACCGACTATCAGGACGCGATCGCGTTGCTGAACTTTCCACGATTTTTGGTTCCATCTTTCCAGGGCTGGAATGCTGAAACGAATCGCCCCCACTAACAAAAAGCTGATCATAGCGTCTAGTAGCGGCAGCGATCGTGGCAGATTGGCGATCGGCGAATTATTTAGCTGGTAGAGTTCTTGGAACAAGATAATTTCCCCTGCTAGGGATATACCTATCAGCATCGTTATTTGTGCCATTTCTTCCAGGCCCGCATACCGCCAGTAACGCTTGTAGAAGCCGCCGCCATAAAATACTGTAAGCTTTAGTGCTAAAAATAATACTGTAACTACCGCTAGGCTCTGTAGGTAGGGAGTCACATTCAATATGCCATCTAAACGAATTGCCAAGGCCAGTAACGGTGCGATCGCAAAACAAATTGCATCGATTATCAAAAAATGACGGGTTCTTAATCCCACCAACACTTTGCTAATTTTTTTTCTGATCATATTCTTCCGACGCTATTAGACAACAACTTTACAGTAACTAGATCGAGTCCCTAATGCTGAGGTATTTTTTTATACCACCCTCTCCCCTTAAATTAATCAACCTTTTAATCGTCGGGCCTAACTCAAGTGATATTATGGTTAAGGAGAGATTATCAAGAATATGTCCCGTCTCTTAATTTCATTTTGGAGAGGATTTTTTCAGCTAAAATTTATAGATGCCACCTTATTGCTGCTTCTATCTTCTCCTACTACTGGTTCGATCGCTCAGAACTTTACAATTATTTACATAATTTCACCCAAAAATATTTCTCTAGGGGGATGGCCAACGATATATGTGTTAAAACCATGACAGTGCTTGACTTAAGTGATAAAATGGATATCCTCAATAATGAGTTTAAAAGCCTAGGGCGTGTTTTCTTGCCTCGTTGTATCCTCGAAAATAGGCGTGCTCCGGCAGAGAGTCTTGAGGAACCCTTGGAGACTTAAGTACGGAGCAGTGGGATTAGTTAAAACCGCTACTACCACCGCTCCAACCCAAAACCGATCAGCCTGCGTGACGACCATCGACAAGTTGTCAATGGCATTCTGTGGATACTCAGAACCGGGACTCCGTGGCGAGACCAGCCAAAACGTTATAGTAAGTGGGTTCAGGGTGGCAACACGGTTTTATCGGTGGCAAAAAGCCGATCAAAGGAAACAAGTCTTATAAGGCCTACAAGCCGATGCGGACCAACTCCGAAAGCTAGACTCTCCGGTTCATTACGTCGATCGAACCGTGATTCGTACCCGCCAACCCTCGGCTATGGTGGAAAAAAGAAGGCGAATCACAGGAAAAACTAGGTCGTTATCGTGGTGGTTTTAGTACCAAAATACACATACGTTAAAGTGAGGGTAAAGGTAAACCTATAACTTTTCTTCTGAGTCGCTGGTCAACGTAACGAGTCAATTTTTTTAGAACAATTGATGGGACAAGGAGCAGTAAGCGCATTCTGGTGCAGGTGATCCGCGTCAACCCCCTGATATCGTGTCCGGTTGCATCGGAATAATAAAATCCAGTCAACAGTTAACACTCAACCATTGAGTTTTTCCACCCCAAGTCAACAGTCAACAGTCAACAGTCAACAATTCCGGAGGAGTGCAGCCGGAATTGATATGAAAGAGTCGTAGGAGACAAAGGCGATCGCACGTCGTCGCATCCTTCGCGATCTACGTCGGCGAGGTATCGGTTTTACCATCCCACGACTTTCAAAGGAACTGCGTCGCGATCCTTTTATCCGCGAAATCTACCGTCAACGCAATATAGTTGAATCTGCTATCAACCGACTCAAGCAATGGAGACGTATTGCTACCCGATATGAGAAATTGGCTGGAAATTATACAGCCATGATTACGCTCGCCTTTGTCTGTTGTGGTTATAGTTTGAAAACACGCCCTCGGGTGTTAGAGTTTACAAAAAATCATTTTTCTGGAGTAACAGATGGAATCAACTGAAAGTGGTCTCGGGTTTCAGGAATACTGGCAGATTCTGAAGCGCAGGTGGCTGCCAGCCTTAGCTGTATGTGCCTCGGTTGTTGCACTCGCCACCTACAGCACGCTGAAGGAAAAAGCAGTTTATATGGCAGAAGGAAAGCTGTTATTTAAGAAAACAACTCCTGGATCTGCTTTAACAGAATTGGGTAAAGAAATCGGAGAGTTGACTCCTGCGGCGCAACAAAGCAACCCTCTGACAACGGAAATCGAACTGATTCGTTCAGTCGAAATTGTCGAAAAAACTATAAATATACTTCAGTTAAAAGACGAAGAAAATAATCATCTGAAAACAAAAGATTTTTTTAAAAATCTGACAGTAGCTACTATTAAGGGCGCTGATATCCTCACGGTTTCCTACAAAGATCAAAACCCGGAGATAGCAGCCGCTGTCGTAAAAACCATGATGAAGTTTTATATTGATAACAATCAAAAAGTGAATCGCTTAGAAGCTGTGTCTGTTCGACAGTTTATTGAAAAGAAGCTGCCTAAGTCAGACCAAGCTATGCGGAAAGCAGCTGCAGAATTGAGGAAATTTAAAGAAGATAATAAAGTGGTCAATCTTGAAGAAGAAGCTAAATCAGCAGTGGCAGTTATGGCGGAACTAGAAAGTCAAATCGACCAAGCTAAGTCGGATTTGCTCAAGGCCCGGGCTCAGTCTAAAGCATTTGAAGACGAATTACAAATGAATCCCCAGCAAGCATTGACCGCCAGCACCCTCAGCCAATCTAGCACTGTGCAGGAAGCTCTCAAAGAATACAAACAAATAGAGCGGCAGTTAGCAATTGAGCAAAATCGCTACCAGGACAATTCGCCTATAATCACTAGGTTAGAAACTAAGAAAGCTACGATGAAAGCTTTACTAGACCAACAAATACAACAAGTTTTAGGGGGGCAACAGCCGTTGCAAAATCAAAGTTTACAGATAGGAGAGGTGAAACCCAAACTGATCGAAGAATTTATCAAGGTAGATGTAGAACGCCAGGGTTTGGCTGAGCGAGTTACTATTCTATCAAATGCTCTAGCTGGCTACAAGCAGCGGGTAAAAGTTTTGCCGAAGCTAGAGAAGGAAAAGCGGGAACTAGAAAGAAAACTCCAAGAAGCCGAAGCTGATTATCAGGAATTGCAAAAAAAACTCCAGGAAATTCGGATTACTGAAAATCAGCAAGTGGGGAATGCTCGGATTATCCAAAAGCCGAGTGTTCCGGAGGAACCAGTCCGTTCTCGCAAGTCTTTATTGCTGGTAGCTGGCGGCTTGTTGGGAACTCTGCTGGGTATAGCTGCGGCGCTGCTTTTAGAATCTCAAGATAAGTCGGTCAAAACTATTGAAGAGGCGAGGGAATTATTTGGGTTTACTTTGTTGGGAGTGATTCCTTTCCATAGAAAGTCTGAAAAAAATCCTCGGCGCAATTCCTGGCGACTTAAGTCTGCTTCGCAGGATTTAGAACAATCTCCCCGACAGATTGTTGTGAGAGATACTCCTCATACTTCGAGCAGTGCTGCTTACCGAATGCTTCAGGCAAATCTGAGGTTCCTGAGTTCTGATAAAGAGCTGAAAGTCATTGTTGTCAGTAGTTCGCTACCGCAAGAAGGCAAGTCTACTGTATCGGCTAATTTGGCTGTAGCTATAGCTCAATTAGGACGGAAGGTTTTGCTGGTAGATGCGGATATGCACTGTCCTGTTCAACATCGGATTTGGGAACTGCCCAATCAAGTAGGCTTGAGCAATGTCATAGTCGGACAAGCTGGGTTTGGGGATGCGATCGCCCAAGTCATGGATAATTTAGATGTGCTCACTTGCGGGGTGATTCCGCCTAATCCAATGGCTCTCTTGGACTCCCAGCGGCTCACTTTATTAATTAAGCAATTTTCGGCTACTTATGATGCAGTGATCGTTGATGCTCCTTCTCTGAATGTTGCTGCTGATGCTCTGATTCTGGGGAATAAAGCAGATGGGATTTTATTGGTGGTGCGACCTGGAGTTCTTAATTCTGGTACTGTAGCTTATGCCAAGGAGCTATTGAAGAAATCAAGTCAGCACGTTCTCGGTTTAGTGGTGAATGGAGTAAGTCCTAAAAACGAACCGCACAGCCATTACTATTTTACCAATGAATCTTACGCTCAAGAGCAGAGTTCTGGTATCAATAAAATAACGAATAACCAGTAACCAATAACAACAGTTAACTGTTAACTGTTGTTATTGGTTATTGGCAGCCGCACTCCGAAAGTCGAGCCGAGTCCTTCCCCTGGACTTTCGGCCCAGACACTGCCGCCGTGGAGTTCCACGAGATGACGGACGATCGCCAATCCCAGTCCCAGCCCGCCGTAATTGCGTGTAGAAGTGCTGTCAGCTTGGCGGAAGCGATCGAACACAAAGGGCAAAAACTCCTTGCTAATGCCAATTCCCGTATCTCTGACAACGATCGAAACAGAGTGAACCGGAGACGGCCCAGACAAGATGGCGCCACCCGCTGCTCCCGGTTCCCCATCCTCCGAGAGCGTGATTTCCACGCGACCCGACGGCGGCGTAAACTTAATAGCATTCGAGAGCAAATTAGACACCACCTGCTGCAAACGAGTAGCATCGCCCCTCACCGAGCTCACCCCTTCGCCACAAAAACTCACCAATTCAATTCCCCTAGCTTCAGCCTCAAGGCTCAGCGCCTTCACCGCCGTTTCTACAATCCGTGCCAAATCCACCGGGAACAGCTTCAAACACACTTTGCCGCTGACAATCCGGGAAACGTCGAGCAAATCCTCAATCATCTGAGTCTGCAACCGCGCGTTTCGCTCAATAGTCTCCAAACCGACAGCCGTTTTTTCGGCACTCATCTGGCGCTGCCGCAGCATCTGCGCCCAGCCCAAAATGGCGTTCAGAGGCGTCCGCAATTCGTGAGAAAGCGTCCCCAAAAACTGGTCTTTAATCCGGTTGGCCTCCGCTGCTTCCCGGTAAAGCCGCGCATTGTCGATCGCCACCGCCGCATCCCGCGCCAAATCCTCCAGCAAAACTAAATCGCTCTCCCTGCAGCGGCGGCCCGACTCCCCGCACAGCAACGAAATCGCTCCCAGCGTCCGCCCGCGAGCGATCAGTGGCACGCAGATTGCCGACAGCACCTGAGATTGGGCTCGCAGCACCAACTGCAGTTCCCTGTCGGGCACAACCGCCTCGATCACCCATTCCGGTATTTCGGCGTAAAGCTTCGACTCCCCAGTCCGCAGCACCTTTGCTACTCCGTGCCGTCCCTGGGGGTCTAGCGGCATACGCCGATCGATTTGCCACAGCAGAGCGACTTTGCTCGGATCTGAATGAGCAACTGCGTGCAAGCGGATCGAGCCGTCGGCCTCGACCAAATGCACGCAGCACCAATCCCCCAGCGCCGGTACTGTTAAATCTGCCAAACCTTGCAGCGCCTCCTCGTAATCCAGGGAAGCCGACGACAGCACAGCCAAAGCTTGAGCGCGAAAATAGGCTGTTTGGGTCGCTCGCTGGCGATCGTCAATATCCGTACAAGTCCCGAACCATTTGATGATTTTCCCCTCAGCATCCCGCACGGGCAATGCCCTGCCCAGATGCCAGCGGTAAGCCCCGTCAGATGCCCGTTTAAAGCGGTATTCCACCTCGTAAGTCCTCCCCGTCTGCACGGAGGTATTCCAGCGTTCTAGGCAGTTTTCCACGTCATCTGGATGCAAAACTGGCTGCCACCCCCAGCCTTGAGTTTCCTCCAGCGTCAAGCCGGTATATTCAAACCAGCGCTGGTTGTAGTAGTCCAGCCAGCCGTCGGCTGTGGCAGTCCAAACTATTTGCGGGATGGCTTCAGCGAGGACGCGGTACAACTGTTCGCTGGCTTCGGCTTCGCGACGGGCCGCCTGTTCTCTGGCCAAGGCTAGGTTCCGCTGTTCTTCGGCCTCTTTGCGAGCGGTAATGTCGCTAATCACGCCGATCCATTTGCAGGGATTACCTTGTTTGTCAAGCACTGCTTTGCCCCGATCGATCCAATGGAGCAAGCCACCCCCCTGGCACTGAACGCGGTATTCCTGAAAAAATGGGGCGGCGGAACTGTCTGGCGCACTCAAATACCGATCGACTGCGGCTAAAACTCGATCGCGGTCGATCGGGTGCAAGATACTGTTCCAAGCTGCTCTTGTCCTCGGAAATCCGCCTTTTGCGTACTCCAAATGTTCGTCAACGTGACCGAACCACAGCACGATCCCGGTTTCGATATCCCATTCGTAAATTAAATCACTGGCACTTTCTGCAGCAATCCGAAACCGCTCTTCAGACTGTCGCAGCACTTCCAGAAATTTAAAGCGTTCCGTCACGTCCAAAACCAGAGACAGCACCGATACCAACTGTCCCGAATCGCTGTAAAAAGCCGAATTGTACCATTCGCAGTGTACCAACGAACCCGACTTATTATAATTGCTGTTGCGAACTACATTGCAGCGATTTTCTGGTTTTTTTAAACTATAAATTGCCGATTCTACCTCTGATAAATCGCCCTTTGAAATAAAGTCCCAGTCGCTAAAATGCTTGCCTAAAACTTCTATCTTTTCCCAGCCAAAAATCTTCTGTGCCGCCGGCGACCACCCGCTGAGACGAAAGTTTTCATCCCACTCAATCACCGCTAGGGGCGTATTTTCAAAATGAGAAGTGAGTTTTTGCAGCGCCTCGCGCAGGGATGCTTCTACTTGCTTTCGCCCAGTAATATCGCTAAAAGAAATAGCAATGCCGTCTCCCAATTTAACGGTCATAATCCGAAACCAGGCGACAATGCCTTCGTTGTTATAATAAATCTCGGTATCGAGGGGAATTCCTGTTTCTACAACTTGCACGTAACGATCGAACAAACCGCTATCTTTATGGCCCGGCAGCACTTGCAGCAATCGCTTGCCGATTAATTCGTCCGGGGTACTATGCTGAATTTTTGCCGCTGCGGGATTGACGTATTCCCATTCAAAATCCACAATTGTGGATTCGTCGCGGATGCTGCGGAACACGTTAAAACCGTCTAGAGATAATTCCTGAAAAACGCGGAAGCGTTCTTCGCTTTCTTGCAGCTTGCCTACGGTGTCAAGCAGGAGGTCCTCGACTCGCTCGCGCTGTGTTATTTCTGCAAGCAATTGCTGGTTAATTTGCTGGAGTTCGGTTGTGAGGGAGGGGACGGAATTTGTAATAGCAGAGTCGGCTTGCGGTCGATCGACCTTTTCAGATTCCAGCGCCGTATTTCCTGGTAAAGAGGCCGCCCCAGCCCAAGCCAACACTTGAGGAACCCAGGGTATCAGGGACGCTACAGCCCACAAAGAGATGATAGCGGTAACGGCGGCGATCGAACTTGACAGCCAGTAGCTGGGATGCACCAGCATCCAAACTTGCATCAAATAAGTTGTCCCGCCGCAGAAAAACCAGGCTCCCAATAGGAGAAACCCCTTGCTCAAAGGCACGTCTCGCTGCTTGCGGGCATAGTATGTCAGAATTGCTGGAATTGAATAATAAGCCAAGGCAATTAACACATCGCTGACGGCGTGCAGTCCCATCAACTGGGGTTGCCACTGGCAACAGCCATCTTGCGGAATAAAATTGTGGTTAAATGACATAATCTTAATAAATGCTTAATAAATTGCAGCATTTCGGCTTTCCTGTGCGATCGATCCTAGTTGCACTTGTGTTGCTGACCCGCTAATTTCTAGTTTATAGCTTGTAAAAGTATAGTCATTTATTGGATGACGTGGGAGGCATGAAGTCCCTCCCCTTTCACTTTCACTTCGAGCGGATTAACCCGCCTTGGCTGAACTACGCAGCTCCCTATCCCATTGCTAAAAGCATTTGGGATTGCTTTTCTTAAGATATTATAAGAGCCATTAACATCGGCGTTAATTAATCGACCGCTCGATGTTTTGTACAATCCTCTCTTAATTCGTTTACCACTAAACAAGACATAATCAGCACCATTCTCCCCGTAAACAGGAATCGGGTCTAAATTCAGGAAACTGGATTGAGAAGTATATGATTCTTCCTGCACCATCACTCTTATTCCAACCAATGCCGCCTTATATTCCAACATCTCAATCAATCGAGCATGAGGAACTGTTACGAAGTTCTGATTAGTTTGTTTCCCCAAATTAATCTCGTTTTTCCATTCTACATTTTTACCAATTATCAGAGTCCCAATCTTTCGTTCTCTTAAAATATTGATGATGTCACGACTCGATGAGTGCAAGTAATTATCGATTTTCTGGTTTCGACAACGAGTTAGGCGTTGAATGCGTGATGAGGTTTTACGCCGACCTTTTAATTGAGATTGTAGATGTGCTTTACGCTTGTTATAGAATTGATTAATTGATTTCATTGGTCGCCCGTTAATCAGTAAAGGAAGAAATCCCGGCTGATTTGAAGTTAACGCCACTAAATTATTCAATCCTAAATCAATACTAGCTATAGACTGTTTTTGGTTTTCATTGAAGGTGGACTCCGGTTCACTTCGACTGGGATCAGTACAAGCATTATAAATTACCTCTATTACATAGGAATCGCATTTGGGAACCAATCTAACTTGACAAATCTGCTCTGGTTTTACCTGGGTTTTAATTAAAATATTAGTACCTGAAAGCTTGATAATTCCTTTATTCAATTGCTTGCTACTAATCGCCTGCATCGTATAAATGACAATATTTCGTCCTTTGATTTTATCTTTGTACTTGGGGATTTTTGGGCGTCCCTTAAATTGTGTGGACTCAGTTTTGTAAACTTTAATGGCTTCAAAAAAACCTTGCCAATTCTTGTCCAATCTCATCAATATTTGTTGACTTACCTTTGCTGGTAACGCCTTATATGCTGGATGAGATTTCATCAACCGATCCATTTTGTTGTAATTGAGATATCCCCATCCATATATAAAGTTTTGGCGAATAACGTAGTTGGCAGCATTGTAGAGATTTTTTGATTGAAAGGCTAATTTATCGATCGGAGCGAAACGATGTTCTGTGGATTTAATGATGTGTCTCTCTGCTAGTTGCATTCAGACTCTCCATTTTTTAACGAGCGCAATCATTCTCTCAGTTGATCTTCCTGACTATATGATACTACCATTGCTTACTACTGTTTACAAACTTAATAAAGTTTTATAATACACAAAGAAACAGCCAAGCATCCCGCATCTTTCTGACGGGGCAGTGTCAATTGCTAATGCCTTGGCTTGTCTAGCCCCAGAATCAAAACTAATCGGTACCTGTATCAAAGTGTACTAAACTCTTCTACTAAATCGGTTAATGTCACAGATTATATTCCTGTAAAATTTCTGAAACCATCTCGAATTAAACATCCATGCGCTTAGAGCAGCTTCAAGCATTTCTTTCAGTTGCTGAAACTGGTAGCTTTCAGCAAGCGGCCCGGAAGTGTGGCGTTACCCAATCGACTATTAGCCGCCAAGTGCAGGGATTAGAAGCGGAAGTGGGTTTGTCGCTGTTTCACCGCACCGCCCACGCGAAACTGACTGTGGGAGGGGAATGCCTGCTACCTCACGCTCGCAAAATCTGTCAGACTTGGCGAAATGCTGCTGAAGAATTGGGAGACTTACGGGCAGGAAAGCAGCCGGAACTTTGCGTGGCTGCGATTCACTCGGTTTGCGCTGCTTATTTGCCACCTGTGCTGCAAAAGTTTTGCCGCGACTATCCAGACGTGCAATTGCGGGTGACTGCCCTCGGTAGCGATCGAGCTCTGAAAGTCCTCAAAGATGGTTTGGTGGACATAGCGGTGGTGATGAACAACCGCCATTTTACTCAAGCCCCGGAAATGTTGGTTGAGGTGCTCTACAATGAGCCGATCGAGGTGTTGATGGCGGCGGGTCATCCCCTGGCCCAGTACGATCGAGTACCTTGGCCGGAATTGATTTGTTACCCGCAAGTGGTGTTTAAGGACGGGTACGGAATGCAGCGGATGGTGCAAGAACAATTTGGACGCATCGGTGCTAAACTTCATGCTGTTTTGGAACTCAACACTCTTGATGCTTTTCGGGGTGTGGTGCGACAGGGAGAATTGATTGCTTTGCTGCCGCATTCAGCTTTGGTGGACGCCAAGGGCGATCGCACTTTAGCAATTCGGTCGATCGCCCCAGATCGGTCAAATTCCAAGGTTTCGACGATCGGTCAATTGGCAGCAGATCCCACTTGGACTCGCGAAGTGGTATTGGTGACAACTCACGATCGAATGCAAATTCCGCCGATCGCCCATTTCTGGAATCTGGTACGCGAATTTGTGCCGCCTTTTGATGTAATCAAGCTAGAAAAATCAGGGAGTTAATTCGATAATTTTGAATTGAGAGTTGGGAATTTTAAATTTAAAACGATTCAAATATTACCAATTACTAACTACCACTTACTAACTACCAACTACCAATTACCAACTTCACAAGTTATGAGTGACGCATTTAGAGAATTGCTGCGAAAAATTGGCAGCGGAGTACACACAGGAGAAAACTTAACTCGCTCCGAAGCAGCAGCAGCCACGCGGATGATGCTGCTGGGAGAAGCAACACCGGCTCAAATCGGAGCTTTTATGATTTCCCACCGCATTAAACGGCCCACTGGGGAAGAATTAGCCGGAATGCTCGATGCTTATGAAGAATTGGGCCCTATGCTTGCCCCCCCAAACCGAGAAAAAGGGTTTGCCGTCTCTACCGTCGCCGTGTTTGGTGTTGCTTACGACGGGCGATCGCGCACGGCTCCAATTAGCCCTTTAACAGCCCTAATTTTAGCCGCCTCTGGCGTCCCAACCCTCATGCACGGGGGGGATACCATGCCAACCAAGGAAGGCATTCCCCTGATTGAAATTTGGCGCGGTTTGGGCGTTGACTGGAGAAAACTGAGTTTAGAAAAAGTCCAGAAAGTTTTTGACAATACGGGTTTGGGTTTTGTTTATCTTCCCAAGCATTTTCCTCAAGCCGCCGCTTTAGTTCCCTACCGCCGCGAAATTGGTAAACGGCCACCTTTTTCGACAATGGAGTTGATGTGGTGTCCCTGTACCGGCGACGTTAACGTTATATCGGGCTACGTCCACCCGCCGACAGAAGGTATGTTTCAAAAAGCCTTTGAGCTGCGGGGAATCAAAAATTATACCACAGTCAAGGGATTGGAGGGAAGCTGCGATTTGCCGCGCGATCGTACTGCGATTATCGGCATTGCTAAGCCGGACGCTGAGTTTGAACGAGTGCTTTTAGCCCACGGAGATTACGGTTTTAGCAGCACAAATCCGGCCTTGGAATCAACCTCTGAGTTATTAAAACAAATGCAGGAAGTGTTGCTGGGAAAACCCTCAGAAGTGATGCAGTCCGCTATCTGGAACGGCGGCTTTTATCTGTGGCGCAGCGGAGTTTGTTTGGATATGAGCTCTGGTTTAATTGAGGCAGAAACTTTACTCAGCAGCGGTCAAGTAGTGCAAAAACTTGAGGAAGTTAGCCAAGCCGTTAGTGTTTTGAGTTGACAGTTGACAGTTGACAGTTGACAGTTGACAGTTGACAGTTGACCGTTGACAGTTGACCGTTAACTACTGACTACTGACTACTAGACATCTCCAATAATTGTGGAACAGGCATCTTGCCTGTTCAAAACAGACAATTCTTGCGATAACTAATGACTAATGACTAATGACTAATGACTAATGACTAATGACTAATGACTAATGACTAATGACTAATGACTAA